>NZ_JAILWL010000388.1 GCF_025698965.1 Roseibium sp. | reverse complement strand
TGTTAGTGGCCGTTTTATTCTCCCCAAAAAGGGCACCTGAAAATTCCCCAGTCTGGCGCTGAGCTGCCAATTGTGAGGGGCATGCCCCTCACAATTGGCTTTCGCCAAATTTCCATCCGGAATGGTCCCGATTTGATTGGGGAGTTTCCGGGTGATCCGACTGAGGGAAATCGTTTTGATACATGATTTGAATCGACAAGGCCTGAGCGTGAGTGCGATCGCGCGTCAGGTTGGCTGTGACCGCAAGACGGTCCGCAAATATCTGGAGCTGGGACTGGAAGCTCCCGTTTATAGCCCGCGTCCGCCCCGCGGGAGCAAACTGGATGGCTATCGCGATTATTTGAGGGATCGCATTACCGAATTCCCCGATCTATCTGGCCAGCGTTTGCTCCGAGAAATCACCGAATTGGGGTATGAGGGCAGCTACACGACCGTGAAAAAGTATCTTCGCGAAGTTCGGCCGCCGGCGCGGGCTCAATTTGAGCGGCGTTTTGAAACACCGGCGGGTAGACAGGCCCAAGTGGATTTTGCCGAGTTTGTGGTCAACTTCACCGACGAGCCTGGTGTCACGCGGAAAGTCTGGCTGTTCTCGCTGGTCCTTGGGCACAGCCGTTGGCTCTGGGGCCGGTTCGTCTCCAGCCAGAACCTCCAATCGGTCATGCGCTGCCATATAGCGGCCTTTGATGCCATGGGCGGTGCGCCGGAAGAAATTCTCTATGACCGCATGAAGACTGCGGTGATCGGCGAAGACGAGGCTGGTATTGTCACGTACAACACTTCGCTGGTGGCTCTTCTCAATCATTATGGGACAGCCCCGAAAGCCTGCCGTCCTTATAGGGCGAAAACCAAGGGAAAGGTCGAGCGACCGTTCCGGTACATTCGTCAGGACTTCTTCCTCGCCCGCAGTTTCCGGAGCCTCGACGATCTCAATGCCCAGTTCACAATTTGGCGGGACACTGTGGCCAATCCGCGTGTGCACGCGACGACCGGCCGTGTTGTCGACGAAGCTTTTGCGGAAGAACAGCCAGCCCTGAAAGAACTGCCGGCATTGCCGTACAGCGCGGTTCTCACCGTCGAGCGGCGGGTCAGCCATGAGGGCATGATCTCGGTAGACGGAAATTCCTACAGCGTGCCGGACACGACCCGCAGGCGGACACTGGAAGTCCAGAACCATACTCAGGATATCCGGATCTTCGAAGACGGGATCGAGATCGCACGTCATCCGGTTCTGGAGGGCAAGAACAAGCGGCGCGTCGATCCCCTTCATCGCAAGGCACCGCCGAAACGGACAGCACCTTCCCGCAGCTCTGATCGATTGCATCGTTCGCTTGACTTTTATGATGCGGTAGGACGGCGCCTGGCAAGTGAGCGGGTGCCGGCATGAGTGAGCTTCTGGAAAGAGTCCAGGGTGCGCTTGTCGGGCTGAAGATGCCGCGTGCATTGGAAGCACTGGATCACACGCTTCATCGCCTGGAACAGGGTGAGATCACAGCGGTGGAGGCGATCGATGCCTTGCTCAGCGAAGAATATTCCACGCGCGAGACCCGCCGGATCGACGTGGCCCTCAAAACGGCAAGGCTGGTTCCGATCAAGACGCTGGAGGGCTTCGACTTCTCCTTCCAGCCTTCGCTGGACCGCGAGCGTATTGCAGCCCTTGCCCAGCTCGACTTTATCCGCCGGGCGGAAGTGGTTCACTTCCTTGGCCCTCCCGGCACCGGCAAATCCCATCTTGCCACTGCGCTTGGCGTCGCTGCGGTCAAGGGCGGCAGAAGCGTCTACCGGGCGACACTGGCCGATCTGGTCGAAGCCCTGTCCAAAGCGGAACGTGAGGGGCGCCTGGTCGACAAGATCCGCTTCTACGCCCGGGCCTCGTTGCTGATCGTCGACGAGATCGGTTATCTGCCGATTACACAGGGCGGAGCGAACCTGTTCTTCCAGCTTGTCAACGCACGCTATGAAAAAGGGGCGATGATCCTCACCTCCAACCGCGGCTTCGCGGAATGGGGAGAAGTCTTCGGGGATCCCATTGTCGCGACCGCACTTCTGGACAGGCTTCTTCACCATGCTGTCGTCGTGCAGATCGAAGGCGCCAGTTATCGACTGCGCGGGCACGCGGATCTGATCCCGGAACATGTGCGTTCAAACGCTCCAATCTCACCACCGCCTCCTCCGAGACGCAGGGGACGACCACCAAAAGCTACAAACGGAGCCGCCAGTCTGTAAATCCGGCTGACTACCGGGACACCAGACTGGGGATTTTTAAAGGGCCCATTCTGGGGAAATTTAAGGTGCCATTGACAATCGCACCGCGGGTGCTCGCCTACGACGGCAATCGCGATCTCATCCGCGACGACAACGGCGTTCCGTTGATGAAGCCTCGAGATCCGCTGCCGGAGGTCCTGGCAGGCAATCCGGATCATACCAGGGCCCTGATTGATGCCTGCCCACACGCCTGGACGTACCGGGCGGGCGTCATCAGCTTCGATAAGGACGATCATCCGACCGAAGAACAACAGCAGACCGTCATGGACGCCTTCGACGAACTCGCCTTTGCCGGGCTGAACCGCGACCAGGTCGACATGCTCTGGGTGAGGCACAGCCATGAAGGCCGTGTGGAACTGCATTTCTGCACACCGCGCATGGAGCTCACTTCCGGCAAGAGCCTCAACATCGCCCCTCCCGGTTACCAGAAGGCGATGGATGGCCTGCGCGACATGCTCAACAAGGAGCATGGCTGGGCCGACCCGCAAGATCCGGCCAGGTCGCTGGACATCAAGCAGCTTCCGGAAAAGAAGCATCGAGCTCAGGGCCGAAAGGACATCCAGGACTGGCTGGAAGACCTGATCGTCGCCGGACGCATCTCATCCCGGCCGGACATGATCGAGGTGCTTGAAGGTGCCGGCTTCGAACTGCCCCGCCAGGGCAAAACCTATCTCACAGTCAAAGACCCGGACAGCGACACACGCTGGCGGCTCAAGGGAGACATTTTCCATGCAGATTGGACCAGAGAGAAGACCGCTCAGAGAGCGGCTGAGCGAGAACATCGAACAGATGCACCAGGATCAGAACGCCTCGCTGCTCGAAGCCTTTCAGACCTCAGAGACGAATATCGCGCATCTTGAAAAGCGCAGGCTCTACAATGAGCAAAGATTTCCTATCGTCCCAGGAACAACTGAGCGCGACGTTAGACAGGCACTTGAAAGAAAGCGAGACGCAGCTCTTTCAATTGAAATCGAGCCTGGAGCAAAACGCGAGACTGGCCGAGAAGAACCGATGGCTGAAATTGTCGGCGGCGGTCCTGATCTCGGCCACCCTGACGCTCTGCGCGGTCTTGTTCTTGGACAATCAGCTGAGATGGGCCCTGGTGACTTCGGCGTTCAATCAGACGACCTACACAGACTATCCGGTTCTGGTCTTCGATACCCAATCGGGCACTTACAAACGTTGCCAAGACACAGCGACAAGTTTCATCTGCCAACTAACCGAGTAGATCTCCATGACATACACCAATCTCCCCTCCCCAAACCTGCCGTCCCAACAAACCTTGACGCCGCTCGAGCGCGGGTTGCTGAGCTTGGTCGAACGGTTGACCAACACCTTCGAACATTCGACCGCTCAGCTGGAACATTTGGAAAGACGCTCGACCGGCTTGCTGGAAGAACGGCTGACCGAGCTCGAAACGTTGCTCGACAGATCCATCAGCTCGCAGCAGGCCTTCAACGAAGTCTTACTCGACTTGCTCAGTGCGCCGGAATCCTCAGGCAGATCGTTGGACGGGCTTTGCAACTCTCTGGACGAACTCAACAGAATTCACAAGACATTGGATCAGCGGAACCGTTGAAGATAAAGAGGGTAAATACTCTCGAGCGATAATTTTTTTTCAATCGGAACTAGGAGTGGCAGGTAAATAATTCAGTGTTTCAGAATGCAAATGGCAGCAAATCGCGACACCCATCATTGGCGGACGTCGGATAATGGCTACACAAATTAGGTAATCATGAAGCTTGTGCAAAATGGCCATAAGACTTCAACGGACCCTAGTCTATCTACCAACGAAAACTTCATAACTTCAGTGCTTTGTCACCGGTGACCGCCAAAGTCGTCGGCTGATTGCAAGGTGCCAAAACAAGAACCCGTCAAACGTTTTTGCGTTGAATAGTTGCCTAACCGGTATATATTTGAACGTCGACCTAGCGACGCAATAACCTTTGGTTAAGAATTTAGTTTCGCCATGAAGGAAGGCCTACAGGAAAACCCGTTGGATAAGGTCGACCGTCGCTTGTTGTCTGCAATTGAGGTTTGTAGGTGGTCAGATGAAGAGCTTGAAAAGCTAGCGACATTTTGCGAGCCATTTTATAAATGTGAAAATGCGGAATTCCTTCCTTTCAACATCAGCACCAATAGTTTTGGCAGTTTTAACCGACAGACTGCCGATAGATACAGTGATTTAGATTGCTGCATAGTCGTATCTGGATTTAACGACCAAACTGATGCACTGCACATCCTAGAACCCTTGGCTACTTGGTTGAGTTCAATTTATGGTAGCTCAGTTAGTGCGCACGAGAATGGGTTTTCGCTAAGCACTGAAGAAATCCTTAAACCAATTGATATCATTCCAATCGTTTGCCCGGATGAAGTTACACCCGACTTAGAGATGTTAATCTTTAACAAAGGTAGATGGCTAAAGACACGCGCGCTTTATCAAAACGCGATGTTCAATCATGCACGAACACTTTTTGAACCCTTACCTATCGTTTGTAGACTCGCCAGGCATTTACTGAGAAGTCGTGAACCAATGTTGGGTTTTTCATTCCCCGGCTTCGTGATTGACACAACAATTGCCAAGTTGTTAGAGCAGAATCCGACAATACTACGTAAATCAAATCTAATTTTACTGCTTCTTGATGCTTTCGCTTTCGCTTCAGAGGTGATCTCAAACTACGAGACAAATACTACATATAGTCTGGGATTTAGCTCTTTTCTTGATGTGCTAGGGAAGAAACGTCTTGAGAATTTTGTTAAAGTGTCGAGGGAGGCCGTGGAAATCGGGAAACAGGCCGGTATCCTTGAGTTAGAAGATCGAACAGTTGAAGCTTCAGCGAAATGGAACGAGCTTTTCTGCGGGAATATCCCAAGCTACGAGACGTATTGGAACAAAGTTGGCTGGGGTCGAAGCAACAGAGCCGTGTTTCCCGGAACGGATGATGAGTTACCCGTATACTTTGGGAGCTAATTTCAAATTCTATCCATTGCAACGTCCACGTCTTTGTTAGAGTAACTGGCTGTTCCGTTGTCTTGATCTATTTCCATTCGAGCTATCTCATATGCCGATTTGGGAATCGGCTTGGCTGCGACTTGAATGTCGGTGATTTCTTTTGTAAGCGCAGCTAACTCAGCTCTTAACTCGGATTCTGCGACATCAGCTTCCTTACAAGTGATTTCAACGAATTGGCGGAGTTTTCTTCTTATATGACCATACGCAGTACCAGAGTTGTGATGGCTCTTGGCTGTCTCATTGGGATTCAAAAACGTGGCGATCGCGCTGAGGGAACCTGAAACAAATGCCAGCGCTGATGCAGCTGCAGGACCTAAATAATCGCCAACAAAACCTGCCCCGGCAGCAAAAGCGAACAATGCAGCCGGAACCCCAAGCCACAAATGTCCCCGCCTCCATGGAGTTGCAGCCACAAAATGACCCTTTTCGCTGTACAATGCGTCAACCGCTAACCTCTCTCCCTCAGAGATTATCGAGCTACGAAGAGATCTATCGTTCATGCGCCTACCTCTAGCTGCTTAAAGATGAGATATGCATTACCTTGATGCCTTTCGAGCGTTGTCAAGGAGTCGATCTCTACCTAACTCTCGATGACTCTTAACGTTGTCACCGAAGTCTGATGGTACCACAGCAGCCAGCGGTGAATTGAAGTCAGTATAGGCCATAGTAATACGCACCAAGGTTTTGGAAAGTAGTCTGTCGAAGTGGAATTGAATCCTGCCATCGACGAAGAGTCTATGAATGACAAAATTTCCGCTTAGCGCCTTTTCTCACCACAGCATTGTATGACGGGTTCGGTTCAAGATGAGGCAATCCGGTAGCAGAGAGCAGTCGTCAAAGGCTTCGCGCTAAAGTGGATGACGACTGGGTCTAAGGTCACAGCGTTTCAACATCCACCTCACTGGTCTTGATTTAGAATTTTGGTTGATACTCCGTCAGCAAATACAATTTCAGATTTAGGAGGCATCTCTCTTGTTCTATGGTTCAGAAGAAATGGATATGTGACTGTTCGCTTGCTCCCTCTAATTGGCACGGTGAACTATTACGTACTTGGAAGGAGATGGCTTTTGAGCAGAAATGTTGATG
>NZ_JAILWL010000387.1 GCF_025698965.1 Roseibium sp. | reverse complement strand
CCCTGCCTTCGCAGGGATGACAAGGTTGAAAATGACTGAGTCCATATTGCTGAGGCAGGCAGGATATGGCTTTAAACGAAGAACTCTTCCGGTGTTGGTATTCGTCATCTGGTTGTCATCCCGGACAAGCGTGAGCGCAGATCCGGGACCCAGTATGCCGTGTCGTTTCGATTTTGGTTTCGACATTCGCGACTTTGGACCACCACCTTCGCAAGCAGAATAATCTGAGGTAGAGCTGATCTTCGTCGTTTTCATGTTGTGAGCCAAGAATGCACCTCGATCAGCAGTATTTTGTCTACATTCTTGCCAACCGTCTTGGTGGGACGCTCTATGTCGGCGTGACAAACAATTTGTTGAAACGCATTTTTGAACACCGTGACGGAAGAGGCAGTGAGTTTACGGCTAAATATAGCGTTCACCAGCTCGTTTATTTTGAAGTGCACGAGGAAGTTGAACAGGCGATCAAACGGGAAAAACAGATAAAGCGTTGGAAACGGTCCTGGAAAATCAATCTGATCGAGGAACGCAATCCGAACTGGGAAGATCTTTACTTAATGCTGACCTAGCCTCGATTGTCATCCCGGACAAGCGTGAGCGCAGATCCGGGAACCAGTATGCCGTGTCGTTTCGGTTTTGGCTTCGGACGTCTGCGGATACTGGATCCCTGCCTTCGCAGGGATGACAAGGTTGGAGAGGTTGGTCTGCCAAATCAGAGGACGAGGGATCAGCGGTCCAGCCAGCGAAGTTTGGCTGTGTGCCGATTTTGGTTCCGTTTGTCATCCCTGACAAGCGCGAGCGCAGATCCGGGAACCAGTATGCCGTGTCGTTTCGGTTTTGGCTTCGGACGTCTGCGGATACTGGATCCCTGCTTTTGCAGGGAAGATAAGCCCGGGGCGGTTACGAATTACGGCCGAAGTGGAAAGTGGCGATTTTAAGATTCCGGACTCGCAGAATTGCCAGCAAAATCCTCTGAAATGTCATGGCAACAGAAGTGATTGGATGCGATGATCAGCGCACTGTCAGTGAAGTTGTGAAGCTCTCTGGACGTGTCGCAGGCTTCGACCTCAAATAGAAAAAGAGCCAACATGATCGACATGCAAAAACTCGACGATCTGTTCTGGTGGATGCTGGATGGCGCGCGGCCGAGTGCGGATGCGCGGGAAATCGTGACCGGAATCTGTGAACTGCTGGTGGATGCCGGGGTGCCGGTGGAACGGTTTGCGCTTTTCATCTACACGCTCCATCCCAATCTGCAAGGCCGGCGAATTCGCTGGCTGGCAGATGAAGGGGTGGATATGTCGGATGCGGATATGAAAGCGTTTGATGGTGCCGAATATCACGACAATCCGCTGCCGACCGTGCTGAGGACCGGAAAGACGCTGAGGCGCAGGTTGTGTGATCCCGAGTGTCCGGATGATTTTCTCATTTTAAAGCAATTCCGGGAAGAGGGCGTCACCGATTATGTGGTTCAACCGTTGTTCTTTACGACCGGCGAAACCCATCTTGTCAGTTGGGCAACCAAGTCGGACGGCGGTTTCAACGAAGATACGATGGTGGCGCTGGAACGCATCCGGCTGCCATTGGCAAGGCTTACCGAAACTTACATGCTGCGCCTGAATGCGGCCAATCTGCTATCGGCCTATGTTGGACGCGACAGCGGTTTTCGCATCCTGTCCGGCCGGGTCCACCGGGGAGACATTGAAGAAATTTCAGCCTGCGTCGTATTTGCGGATCTGGTGGCGTTCACGAAATTTTCCAATTCGGCAACGGCCGAAGAAGTGCTTGCCAGACTCAACCGCTTTTACGACAGCCTTGTGCCGCCGATAGTCGAGCGTGGTGGTGAGATCCTGAAATTTATGGGCGACGGACTGCTCGCGATTTTTCCGATTACCGAGAAAGTAGACGATAAGGCTGCCTGTGAGCAGGCTCTGGCAGCCTTGGCAGAGGCATCCGGTGGACAGCAAGTGCCGGTCTTTTCCGAAACCTCGCCGCCATTTCGTGCGGCAGTTCATATCGGCCCGCTGCAATATGGCAACATTGGAGCCTCGGACCGGCTCGATTTCACTGCGATTGGCCCGACAGTCAATCTAGCGGCGCGGTTGCTGTCATCGGCCGTTCTGGTCAACGGCCAAACAGTGGTGTCCGAGCAGGTCGCAGATCTGGTCGGATTGCCGAAGGAAGGGGCTACGCTGTTTGAGCTCAAGGGTTTTGACCGGACGCAGGCAATTGTTCCGGTCCGCGAGATGCCAAAGGTCTGATCCGGCTCTGGACAGGAAAACCCTTAAACCAACTTTTCAATCTGCGTAGAAACAGCTAAATCCCCGGATCATGAGCAAGAATGCAAAAATCAGAGATGAAGCCCGCGCGATCACGGCGAAGCCGCCGGCGGTGATTCTGTGCGAACCGCAGCTGGGCGAAAACATCGGCACAGCAGCGCGCGCGATGGCGAATTTTGGTCTGGTGGACCTCAGGATCGTTAATCCGCGTGATGGCTGGCCGAGCGAGAAAGCGCGCGCCGCGGCAAGTCGCGCGGATCACGTGATCGACAAGGTTCAGGTTTTCGACAGTGTCGAGGCAGCCATCGCCGATCTGCAATTTGTCTTTGCCACGACCGCAAGGTCCCGTGAGGTGCCAAAACCTGTGCGTGGACCTGACGAGGCGGCGAAAAAAGCTGTTGAACTAGGCGAGACGGGGAGTGCAACAGGCTACCTCTTCGGCCGGGAACGTTGGGGGCTCAACAACGAGGAGGTGGCGCTGGCAGACGAGATTGTTACGCTTCCCGTCGATCCGGATTTTGCGTCCCTGAACATTGCCCAGGCGGTGCTGGTTTGCTCCTACGAGTGGCGCAAGACAGCCTCCTCTGGAGCGTTGCCTTTCATTCTCGATGAAGAGGAACATCCACCTGCAAAAAAGGAAGACGTGCTGAGGTTATTCGAGCATCTGGAAGGGGCTCTGGACAAGGCCACGTTTTTCCGCCCGCCGGAACGCCGCCCCCACATGGTGCGCACGCTCCGCAACATTTTCCAGAAAGCAGAGTTGACCGAACAGGAAGTGCGGGCCCTGCGCGGAGTGGTGGCTTCTTTGGAAAAACGCGAAACCCGTGCTCGCAAGGAAAAGGCCGAAAAGAACAGCGACTCTTAGGGTTTCCTTATTTTGGTCGGGATTGAAGTGCTTGGATCCAAACGACTATCTCGCTTGATAAAGAAGTACTCGGTCATCCTTGAGCAAAAGACGGCAGCAGGGCAGGGGAATGAGTGACAACAGACCCGTTCTAATATTCGATTCAGGTCTTGGCGGACTGACCGTTCTTCGGGAAGCACGCTACCTGCTTCCCTATGAAACGTTGCTCTATGTTGCTGATGACGCCGCGTTTCCGATTGGCCGCTGGCCTGAAGACGAACTGAAGCAAAGGCTTTTGTCTCTGTTTGACAACCTCATTGCGAGCCATGACCCGAAAGCTGTTGTGATTGCCTGCAACACCGCCTTCACCCTGGCGGGGGAGGCCCTGCGTATGGCTCATCCCGACACTCCTTTTGTCGGAACGGTACCGGCAATCAAGCCCGCAGCCGAACAGACCTCCTCGGGAATGATTTCCGTACTGGCGACACCGGGAACCGTCCGCAGAACCTATACGCGTAGCCTGATTGACAGTTTTGCCAGCCAGTGTCACGTGCGTCTGGTCGGTTCAGACATGCTTGCTGAGCTTGCCGAGAAGTACCTGCGCGGCGAGGCGGTTTCAGATGAGGAGCTGCAGGTGGAAATCGCCGACTGCTTCCTTGAGAGCGACGGCAAACGCACAGATATTGTTGTTCTG
The DNA here is from genome assembly GCF_025698965.1 of Roseibium sp. Classification (GTDB taxonomy): domain Bacteria; phylum Pseudomonadota; class Alphaproteobacteria; order Rhizobiales; family Stappiaceae; genus Roseibium. Next base: position 2,559 of record NZ_JAILWL010000387.1, on the reverse strand, counting down.
GCTTGCACGCATTATCCGTTCCTTGCAAACCGGTTCCGCAAGATTGCGCCCTGGCCCGTCGACTGGCTTGATCCTGCCGAAGCCATTGCCCGACAGCTGGTGCGGGTCCTGGGGACGGATACCGAGACACGTCCGGCAAGTGTTGCCGACATTGCCCTTTTCACATCAAACCCAGAAGCCCCGGCGTTAAAGCGGCTGATCGCCGGATTTGGCTTGAAGCTTGAGGCGTATTCTTCAAAAACGTCTTAGGCGGCCAGGCTTCTCACCGCAAGGCCGTCATCCGACAGCTTGGAAGCCCGTTTCAGCTCCAGAATTGCGCCGTTCAGTTTTTCAGGGTGAAAGGTCATGCCTTTCGGCAAGCTCAGGATGGATATGGAACACTGCAGCAATGGAAACTGGCGGGTTGTGCCAAAGCGGTCCTGGGCCTCGATGTAACCTTGTTCCCGGTGCTCCGGTTCGTAAAAGCTCTCTACATCCAGCCTGAAGGCGCGCTTTAGCGCAAGCATCCGGGAGGCCGCGTCGGTCTGGTCGGTATTGTGAAAACCGGCAAAGAAATCGTCGCCGCCGATGTGACCGAAAAAGGTGCCGGATCCGGAAATGTGTCTCTGAAGCAATTCGCTGAACAGGATAATGGCACGGTCGCCCTGCCGGTATCCGTAGGTGTCGTTGAAAGGTTTGAAATTGTCGAAGTCAAGATAACAAAGGTGCCGGTCCTGCGAGCTCTTCTTTGCCATTTCGGAGATGAACTTGTTGATCGCGCCATTGCCCGGCAACCGGGTCAGCGGGTTTTGGTCCTGGGCTTCCTGGAGGCGCTTCTCGTGAATGATTTTCAATAGCGAGGTTGCCGACAAAAACCCGGAATAGCGGAAATTCTCCGTAATGATGATGCCGTCCGAATTGATTGAAGAGGCGAAAGTCACCAGCAACATGTCGGCGTTGGAATCGATATCGGCAATCGGGCAGGCGCGTACAAATGATCGCAGTGGAAAATCCAGTGCAGCCTTGGCGTCTTCGTCGTCCGGGCCGCCGGCATAAAGATAAGGCCGCGAGGCTCCCGGTTGGCATCCAAAACGGGAACGACATTGCCATCCTGATTGTGAACGACCATGTCCAGCAGTTCATTCATTGAGGCATCGAACTGAATGGTCGGCAAATCAACCAGCTCATTGCGGATCCGCTCCTGCTCCTCGCGCCGTTTGCGGCCTAGACCAGGTGTCCTGATGTGATCGTAGAACAGCTTTGCGCTTGCGGCTTTCCGGAAGGGTTTGGCTATAAAGATACCTTGAACAAGGTCGCAGCCGGCTTCCCGGCACGCCTTGAATTCGCGCTCAGTCTCAACTCCGCCTGCAATGACCCTGGCACCAAGAACGTGCGCCAGGTTGGCGACCGTCGTCACGAATAGTTTCCGCCTTGGGTCGCAATCGATACCGTTCAGGAAAAATCGATCGATCTTGACATAGTCCGGCGAAATGTCGTGCAGCAGTTTCAATTCAGACGAGCCGCGACCGAAATCGTCCAGAGTTACGAGAAACCCGAGTTGCCGCAGATCGTTGATCGCGTGATGCGTAACATCGGTGAACGCCTGCTGGTGCCGTTCACAAAACTCGATGCATATCTGGTTGACTTTGATACCAGTTTCAGTGACCAGGTCGCCCAGGCCCATGCGTGGGTCGTTTTCCTGTCCAAGTCCACGGCCATCCAGCTTGAAATAGAGCTTGGTTCCCTGAGCAATTCTCAGCTTTTTGAAGTGGTTGAGGGTTTTGCAGAACAACTGTGCTTCAAGTTCAGGGAGGAAACCCTGCCTATGAGCGACATCAAGAAGCTGTTCGGCCGATACCCCGTCGTCTTCCTCACATTTCTGCAGTTGGGCTTCATAGCCGTAGACCACGCCGGTTCCGATATCGACGATCGGTTGAAGCGCATGGTCCAACACCTCCATAATATCTTCAGGAGCGCGCCATCGTATGTCGGAGCTTTCCAGATCGCTCCCAAGAGTTGCGTTACGAGTCGCTGACATGCCTGATCCTATTCACCGTGCACGGCTTCCAAAACTTTCATAGTGTGATGGGGTCTCGAATTCAGCGGCGCCACTGATATTATTCGCTATGGTTGTGGCGTCGATTGCATAGTGAAAAGCCGCAATTAAAAATTCCTAAATGTATGCATTATTTTCCGCACTTTCTGAACGTAAGGTCATTTTTGTCGCGGTTTGTGCAAGGAAAACGTCAGATTTGGCGAGCATGAACAGAGAAAATACGTATTAACACGTATAAAATGAACCTGTCTGAAGTGTGAGTTGAACTAATTCGATTCTAGTATTTCGTATCATTCATATGAAATGACTCGGTCTGAACGCCAATCATACTTGCTGTGCAAGTGCAACTTCTGCACAGGTGTGCAGATTTTCTCCAGGAGTTCTGAAATTCTATTTGCCGGGTTGTACGCACAGGTTCCGGATTGCATGAACGGGGCGCTAGACCGGGTGTCACCTTGCAGCCGGCATTTCCAAATGTCGTACCGCACGTAATATTAAGTGGGTCATCCCTGAATGAAGCCGAC
>NZ_JAILWL010000386.1 GCF_025698965.1 Roseibium sp. | reverse complement strand
TCGAATGCTGACAGCAGCCAGCCTGGTTATGGCGATTGCCGCCGGCCAGGCAACGGCCGCTTCCGTGGAGAGCTTCCGTTCAGGCGGCTGGAATGGCAGCGCTTTCACCGATGATCAAAGCGGATTGTTCAGTACCTGCGTGGCCTCCGCTTCTTATCGCAGCGGCATCACGCTCTACGTCCAGGTGGATACCACATTCAGCTGGGCCATCGGATTTTCGTCGCCGAACTGGGACATGGAAGTCGGCTCAGATATCCCGCTGCAATACCGCATAGACCGGGGCGACTGGCAACGGGGTGTTGCCAAGGCAACCTCCAAGGACCTTGCACGGATGCAGATGCCCCAAGGCGGGTACATCATCACGCGGTTTCGGCGCGGCCGGACACTTTATGTGTTTGACGGCACTCACAATTACGAATTCCGGTTGACGGGAACCTCCCGTCTGATGGCACGGCTTGCCCAATGCGTGGAACGAAACTCCGCCAAATACGGCGCAGCCCCCGGAATGGCCGAGACAACCGACACGGCACTTTCCGGTGGATTGGGACAGTCCGCACCGGCAAAAGACACCTCAGCCTCCAGCTCAACCAACGACCCTCAGCTGGCTGTCGAGGCAACACAGGCCCTTTTCAATCTGATGGGCAGCACAGGTCAGTCAAGTCTGAAGCTCATCCCCGACGGCCAGCGCGAACAGGACCTCAACGGACTACACGCGGTCGCGGCCGATGACGCCCGAACACTGGTCGCCCATATCTTTGCACCAGGGAGCTATCAGAGCGAAAGCGAGCTCATGTCGCTTATCATCGGCGACAGCCAGAAAGCCTGCGCAGAAGGCAGTTTCTCCTCCGGCACGCAGCGCATTACCGAAAACGGCAAAGAGCTCTATACGAGCTATGCCAATTGTGAAGCAGGAGACTTCCAGCTGAAGGAACGTGTTGCGATCATCAATCGGAAAGCCGGCGGCATCTTCGTTTATGGTGTGGCGGACACTTACATCGGTGAAGGTGGCGGCAAACCGGTCTCGCCGCCGGATCTGTCGGATAAAGCATTCTATGGGGCAGCAGCAACGGCGGCGGATTGAGATTTGGTTGTCAGCAACCTGACGTCTCCTAGGGTCCGCAGATCAAAGTAGATGGTAACTTCCCTCACCCTGTCATCCCTGCGAAGGCAGGGATCCAGTAGTCGTTGAACTGCTGCTTCACCCAATTGCTGGTCACACGGAGTACTGGATCCCGGCTCGCACTGCGCTTGGCCGGGATGACAAACGAGGGGTAGCCATTCCAATGCACAGGCGGCAAATCATCTCCGGATCGATGCAGAATGGCAGCGCCCGGCTCCCTAAAATTGCCATCTCTGCGAAGGCAGGGATCCAGTAGTCGTTGAACCGCTGCTTTGCCCAATTACCGGCCACACGGTCTACTGGCTCCCGGCTCGCGCTGCGTTTGGCCGGGATCACAACCGTGAGATAGCCATTCCAATGCACGGGCGGCAATTCATCTCCGGATCGATGCAGAATGGTAGCGCCCTGATCTCCGACATTGTCATCCCTGCGAAGGCAGGGATCCAGTCGTCGTCGAACTGCTGCTTTGCCCAATTACCGGCCACACGGTCTACTGGCTCCCGGCTCGCGCTACACTTGGTCGAGACGACAATAGTGAAACCATAAAAAAGCCGGCGAAATCCGCCGGCTTTTCCTGATCGCAAACCGGTTCCGTTACTTCATCGCCTGAAGCACTGAGACATAGTTGGCAACTGCGGCGCCGCCCATGTTGAAGATACCGCCGAGTTCGGCGTCCTTTACCTGGATATCGCCGGCCGAGCCGGTCAGCTGCATGGCGGTCAGAACATGCATGGAGACACCCGTCGCGCCGATCGGGTGGCCCTTGGCTTTCAGGCCGCCGGACGGATTGACCGGAAGTTTGCCATCCATTTCGGTCCAACCCTCCAGAACCGCGCGAGCACCTTCCCCTTCCGGCGTCAGGCCCATGGCTTCATATTCGATCAGCTCGGCAATCGTGAAACAGTCATGGGTTTCCACAAAGGAAAGGTCCTCGATCGCAAGGCTCGCATCGCCGAGCGCCTCACCCCAGGCCTTCGAGCAGCCTTCAAACTTCAGAATGTCGCGCTTGGACATCGGCAGGTAATCCTGAACATGCGCCAGACCGCGGAACGCAACGGCCTTCTTCATGCCGAGCGCCGTTGCCGGATCGGTCAAAACGAGGGCAGCCGCGCCGTCGGAGACCAGCGAGCAGTCGGTTCGTTTCAGCGGACCGGCCACAAACGGGTTCTTTTCGCTCTCTGCGCGGCAGAAGTCGAAGCCGAGATCCTTGCGCATCTGGGCATAAGGATTGTTAACGCCGTTCTTGTGGTTCTTGGCGGCGATCTTAGCCAAAGCGTCGGACTGATCGCCGAATTTCTGGAAATAGGCATCGGCGATCTTGCCGAAGACACCCGCGAAACCTGCGGGGATGTCACCCTCTTCCTTGAGATAGGAGGCTTTCAGCAGGTTCTTGCCGATTTCCGGGCCAGGGGTCGTCGTCATCTGCTCAACACCGACGACAAGAACGAAGCGTGCGCTGCCAGAGGATATCGCGCGGACGCCCTGATGCACTGCGGCAGAACCAGTGGCGCAGGCATTTTCAACGCGGGTGGCAGGCTTGAAGCGCAACGCCGGATCGGCCTGTAATACGAGGGACGCTGTGAAATCCTGCGCAGAGAACCCGGCATTGAAATGACCCAGCAGGATTTCATCCACGTCTTCCGGTGAAATCCCGGCGTCGTGAATGGCATCGCTCGCCACCCTGACAATCATGCTTTCAACGGTCTCATCTGCGTGTTTGCCGAAGGGCATATGTGCCCATCCCACCATGGCTGCCGTCATGACATTTCCTCCAGATTTCTAACTGCAAGGTGGGTTTCGGGAACACCGGTTCCAGTCCCATGCCGATTTTACAAACGCCACCTTACGAAAATTCAGCAGGCCCAGACACTCCCAACTTCCATGCTGCTTTGCAAGAAGAAATTGACCTAAACGTCATCATTTTTTGATTTCATATTTAAAATCATATAATTAAACAGAATTTACGCTAGCTAATGCCAACCATTTCTTCTGCGCCGCACACAACATTCAGCATCAAACCAGACTGTCTTTCGCGGATTAACGTTTTATTCATATGTCTGTCACGTATGCGTTGTAGGAAGACGTTGTTCCAGGCAAATTCGTTTTTCGAGACTTTTCAGTTGCTCCGCCGGTCCTGCCTCGCAGGGCCGGTTTTTGCTTGTTCAGCCCGGAATACCGTCTGGAAATCTCGAAACGGACTTTTCCCCATTCACGGGTAATCACGGGACTTTTTACTTAAGGTCTCTTGACCTTCCGATCCGCGGCATATAGCCATTCAAAGCGCTTTGAGTTTTAAACGCCATCACAAGGGCGGAACGGAGACCGGCAATGTTCGAAGAAGCCGAAATAGGCCAGGAGGCCGACATGCCAACAAACATCGTCAGGGACCCCGACTGGTGGCGAGGTGCGGTGATCTATCAGATTTATCCACGTTCGTTTAACGACACCAATGGCGACGGCATTGGTGACCTGAACGGTGTGACCGAGCGCATGGATTACATCGCTTCGCTCGGCGTGGACGCAATCTGGCTATCCCCGTTCTTCACCTCCCCTATGGACGATTTCGGCTACGATGTTTCCGACTATGAAGATGTCGACCCGATGTTCGGCACCCTGGCGGATTTCGACCGGATGACCAAGGCTGCCCACCAGCGCGGTCTGAAAGTGATGATCGATCTGGTGATCTCCCACACCTCCGACCAGCATCCGTGGTTCAAGGAAAGCCGTTCTTCGAAAGTCAATGCGAAGGCAGACTGGTTTGTGTGGGCCGATGCAAAACCTGACGGCACACCGCCAAACAACTGGTTGTCGATATTCGGCGGTCCAGCCTGGGAGTGGGATAGTCGCCGGTGCCAGTATTACATGCATAATTTTCTGGCCAGCCAGCCGGATCTGAACTTCCATAACATGGACGTTCAGAACGCCGTCCTGTCGGCGGCACAGTTCTGGCTCGACCGGGGCGTCGACGGATTCCGTCTTGATACAGTGAATTTCTATTTCCACGATGCCGAGCTGAGAGACAATCCACCACTCAGTGCCGGTGAGATGCCCTCTACCGTGGACCCGACCAACCCGTACGGCTACCAGGACCACCTTTACGACAAAACCCGCCCGGAAAATCTCGTCTTTCTGGAAAAACTGCGTGCGCTTCTCGACAGATATCCTGGAACGACGTCCGTAGGTGAAATCGGTGCTGACGGACAGGCTGTGGAACTGACCTCCTCCTACACCGAGGTCGGCAAGCGCATTCACATGGCCTACAGCTTCGACCTGCTGACACCACAGCATTCGGCCGCATATATTCGTCGCATCATTGAGGAAATGAACGCCGGGATCGGTTCCGGCTGGGCCAGCTGGGCGCTGTCGAACCACGACACCAAAAGAGTCGCCAGCCGTTGGGGCGAAGATCTGGATCCGGCGAAATTCGCACCGTTGGAAACTGCCCTTTGCGCGTCATTGCGAGGGACACCGTGCCTCTACCAGGGTGAGGAACTCGGGCTGAAACAGGCCGATGTCCCCTTTGAAAAACTGCAGGATCCTTATGGCATTCGCTTCTGGCCGGAGTACAGGGGTCGCGACGGCTGCCGTACGCCAATGCCTTGGACGAAGGATAACGCACATGCAGGCTTCTCTGACGCTGAACCCTGGCTTCCGGTGGCGCCTGAACATCGTGAACAGGCCGCTTTTGAGCAGGACAAGAATGAAAATTCCATTTTGAACCGCAACCGGGCCTTTTACGCGTGGCGGCAGAATCATCCGTCCTTGAAAAAAGGGGACATGACCTTCCTTGACAGTCCGGGAGAGACACTCGTTTTCACCCGCAGTTTCAAGGGAGAAACTGTCTTGTGTGCCTTCAACCTGGGAACCGCCGAAGAGACGATAACAATTCCGGGCATGGATCTGGAAAGTCTGAACGCTCCCGGCTTCACCGGCTCGATTGATGGCTCTTCGATTTCCCTGAACGGCCTCGATGCGATTTTTGCGCGGGTAAATTCCTGATTTCTTTTCTTCAAATTGACCTCCGGCGCGGCTAAATAGTCGCGCCGGGGCTTTTCCGGCCAGTTCAAACCGCGCCGGATGCTGAATGACAAACCGCCTGCCTTTATCCGTCTTCATCATTGCGAAAGACGAAGCCGACCGGATATCGCGCCCGATCAGGAGCGTGATCGATTGGGTTGACGAAGTCATTGTCGTTGACAGTGGCTCAACGGACAACACGGTCGCGGTTGCCGAGGAACTGGGCGCGAAGGTGGTTTACAACGATTGGCCCGGATATGGTCCGCAAAAACGTTTTGGCGAAGATCAGTGCCGAAATGACTGGCTGCTCAACCTGGATGCAGATGAAGAGGTGACACCGCAGCTTGCCGGAGAGATTCAGGCGAAATTCACCGATGGCAGCTTTGCTGAAGCGGATAGCTGGCGCATCATGATCCGGGACATGTATGTGCATGAAGATGCTCCTGCCCGGCATGCTTACGGCTATCACCAGATCCGTCTTTATGACCGGCGCAAGGGTCGTTTTTCGGAGTCCACCGTTCACGACACGGTGCGCCCAAAAGACGGCGCCAGGGTCGCCAATCTTTCCGGCATCATGGCGCATCGTTCTATCCGCTCGCTCGACTTCCAGGTCGGCAAGTACAACCGCTATTCGGGCATGCAGGTGGAGGAAATGCGCTCCAGGGGCAGAAAGCTGCCACGCATCCGCCTGCTGACCGAGTTTCCAGTTGGATTCTTCAAGGCCTATTTCGTGCGGAAATACCGCAAGTACGGCTGGTGGGGCTTTATCCTGTCCATGAACTACGCCCATGCCCGGTTTTTAAGAGTCGCCAAGGCCTATGAGGCTGAACTTTTGGCCAAAAAAACCAAAACTTAAGCAGTCACAATGCTGCAGGTTCAGGTCGGGTCCACCAGGACCTCTTCCTCAACTGCATGCCGCTCGACCCGGATCGGCTGACGCACGCCGGACGTGTGATTGAAATGTTCCAGCCTGCGGATCGTGGTCGGGGTAAGCGTGTGCCCGCTGGAAAGAACCAGTTCGTGGCTGTTTTCTGTCAGAACATCATCCATCAGAACATCTCCGGGTCTCAGTGAACGAATGTAACACTCGCTGACCTGCCCCTTCTTGTTGTCCGGAATATCGTCCAGAAGAACGGCCTTGGCCATATCCAGAAGGTCGGGATCATATTTGCGTCGATTGATCGAAAGGGCCTCGAACGAAGCTGCATCGGGTCCACTTTCCGGACTGGCATACCA
>NZ_JAILWL010000385.1 GCF_025698965.1 Roseibium sp. | reverse complement strand
GAGTGGCGCAAGCTCAACCTGCTTGAAAGCTTCTCGCATCTGGGTGAATTCGACATCATCTTCTGTCGAAATGTGCTGATCTATTTCGACCAGGCAACCAAGTCGGAAATCCTGGGACGACTGGTTAAATCCATTCCGGATGATGGCTATCTGGTACTCGGAGCTGCTGAAACGGTTGTCGGCCTGACGGATGCGTTCAAGCCGGTGCCAGGCAAGCGCGGTCTCTTCCAGAAGAAGGAAGCCGTTCAGGCTGCGGGCGGAGCTGCGGCAAGACCGCAACTGGCAGTGGCCGGTGGCAGTGGCTTTCGGCGATAGCCTAACCTGAATTCAATTTGATCTTAAAAGGCGGTCAACTGGCCGCCTTTTTTGTGTTCACGCGCGTCTTTGACAGATGTTGCTGTACATCTTCAACATGTTTCCGGCTGACCGGGATTTTCGATCCGTCCGTGAGCAGCAGCCAAAGCCTTCCGCTTTCCCGAACAGGCTTTTCGATTGCCGAATACGCAACCCAGTGACTTCTGTGAACCTGCATGCCGAGGTCGCCGGAAAGTTCGGACACGATGTCGTTGAAACGATAAAGAAGCATACAGCTGTCGATCTGACTGATGAGGCGGACATAATGTTCCTGCGCTTCAACACGAACAAGAGGTCCTTCAAGCGGGCGTTCCAGATGCCGATGATAGCCGTTGCCGGAAATTTCCGAAGAGAGGTGCGTCGCCAAATCCGTTGGTTCCTCACCGATTGTTTCAGGACTTAGCGAGATTGTCTCGACCGGATCGCTTTCAGCTGCGCCAGGGTTTGCGTTTTCGCTTTGTAAAACGATGGATGGCGCGAACATCTTTGGAACGGACAGCAGTAGACAAAGCGCCAGATGGTTGTCCGACAGATAGATCAGCTCCAGCAAAAACGAGTTGATGCGGGCGTCACCAGGATCGGACACCGGCACTGTTTCGCCCGGCAGGTTTACAAGTCCAATTGACCCGTTCAGTTCAGGCAGGCCGAGGATGAGATCCAGCGCGGTGATTGAAAGAGCAAAGGGCACCAGGCTCACGAAGGCGGCAAGAGCAGCCGTCAGCCAGAGCCGCTGCCTGAAACCGGGGAACCGGCTGAAAAGTTCCGCAAATGCCACAAACAAGGCAGCTTCAATAAGAATTCGAACAGACCAATAGCTGTACAATCCGGTGATGGACCAGCCCTCCGGTCGCTGCACCTGGGTCGAGGCGAGCAGCAGTGCAGCCGATATGGCGAGGACGGTAACTTGTAAGGTGTAACTGCGGGTCATGCGGGTTTTTTCAATTCTGAGTTTCCGAAAGTATGACCAAACTGACCCGTCATTCAAGAAGCGTGAAAATCGTCTTCCATAAATTACTGAAATTTAACACGAAAATCGACCGATTCCTGATATTGGAGAAATCGGGAAAAAAGTTCCATCTGACGAAGAGGTGACTTTCCTTCCCGGGGTTTCGCGCCAGTTTAACGGAGTGAAACGAGTCTGCTTCGCTAGGGCCTTTTTCGGAAACCTCCAAACGGCCGCGTAGAAGACTTGAAACGAATTGGTCCCTGGACTGCTGCCGGAGAACTCAAAAAATGAACATCAAAGTCGAACTGACGCGCCGTGCTGCCCTGCTTGGTGCAGGCGGAGCAATTGCCGGAGCGAGCCTTGCCTCGACATCCACCGTTTATGCCGCTGCCGAAAAACAGGGGGCGATGACGGCGCCCGTTGCGCGTTATGCGGTCGGTGATTTTGAAGTGAATACGCTTCTTGATGGTGCCGTCACGGTCGGTGAACCGCAAAAGACTTTCGGCATGAATGTGGAACCCGACGCCTTCGTCTCCCATTCCGCCGACAACTTCATTCCACACGATTCCTTCAAAGCCTATTTCACACCAACGTTGGTGAATACGGGCAGTGAGCTGATCCTGTTTGATACAGGTGTTGGCGAAGGAGGTCGACCGGCGCGCGGAAATATGCGTGCAGCGCTTGATAGTGCCGGCTACACGCCCGAGCAGGTCGATGTCGTGGTGCTGACCCACATGCATCCGGATCATATTGGTGGTCTTATGGAAGGTGGGGCTCCGGCCTTTGCCAATGCGCGTTACGTGACCGGTCAAAAGGAATATGACTTCTGGGCGGCAATGGATCCGGAGGCCAATGGTGTCACCAAGCTTCTGGCGAAAAACGTCACGCCGCTGGCGGAAAAGATGACCTTCATCGGGGATGGCGACAGTGTGGCGTCGGGCGTCACCGCCATGGCAGCAAACGGTCATACGCCGGGGCATATGATCTACATGCTCGAAAACGGTGGCCAGCAGCTGGTCCTGGCCGCTGACACGGCCAATCATTACGTCTGGTCTCTCGCACGTCCCGAATGGGAAGTCCGGTTCGACATGGACAAGGAAGCGGCCGCCAACACCCGGAAGACCGTGCTGGGTATGCTGGCCGCCGACAAGATACCGTTTGTCGGTTACCACATGCCATTCCCGGCAGTTGGTTACGTTGCCGTTGACGGCGATGGTTACCGCTACGTGCCGGCGTCGTACCAGATGCATCTCTAGGTCAGTTCGATTTCAAAAAAAGAGGGACAGCTGTAAGGCTTGTCCCTCCAACAGATGCGGTCCGTGGATACGGTTCTGCGGACCGTTTCAGCTTTGATGATTTCCCCTGACCCCAAGGGAATACGCTGCGGGGGCAACTGTAACGAAGGCGCAATTTGAAGTCGTTGCTGCCAAGTTCTGCTTCTGCAGATGCATCACTGACGCGAGGACCGGTCAATCCGGAAGAGGAGAGGTTGGCCGTCGATCACTCACACTCTTTTTCCCGATCAAAATATTCGCGTAACAAGCCTACCCGTTTCGGACGGAAAGACTCCTCCAATATTTCAATCGACTTGATCCGGTCCAGCCGGAACATGCGAAAATCCTGCCTTAGACAACACCACGCGATAAGGGCCTGTACCGCGTTGAAGAAGTAGATGGTGAGGGGCCAGACCTTGCGATTTGAGAAGCGGTCGCTCAAATCCAGATACTCTATTTGAACAGCCAGTTCATTCCAGATTGCCTCCCGAAGATCGGGGAATTCTGCCGCGGATGATGGTTTATTGCGCAGGAGGTGGCTGCCGACGGGAGAATGCCTCAGTCGGTGGCGCATGTTTTCAGGAAGACTTGCTTCCAGCTTCACCAGCGCATTCTGTGCAGCATAGCTAAACTCGCTATTGCCGAGTTTGGAAACGGTATGCAGGCCAAGAGCCAATGCGTCCACCTCATCGGCTTCAAAATGCATCGGTGGCAGTGAGGGGTCCTCGGTCAGCGTATATCCATATCCCGCTTCTCCGTCGATGATTGCACCGGCAGACCGAAGGCTTTGAATGTCGCGGTAAATGCTGCGCTCCGAAATCTCCATTTCCGAAGCGAGCCTTGATGCGGTCACGGGCGATGGCAGTCGTCGCAACACCTGCATCAGGCGAATAAGGCGGTCAGAGCGGCTCACAGGCGACCTCCGGTTAAAGCGAGACTTGGCCTACATGAAGTTGAGCTTACTTCTGCTGCCAGGAATTGTCAGGAGCCAGCGACTATCAACAGAGGGGCGAAGAGCTAACCCAGCCTTAGCAAAAGGGCCAAGGAGACCGGCATGCCGCACCTGACGACACTTCTAACGATTTTAGGATTTCTCACTATGTCTACCACTTACCCAAACTTGGCCGCAGCTGGCGAAGCGGCGAATGATCTCACCATCGTCAACCCGGAACAGCTCCACGATCCTTCGGTCAACGGCTATAGCACGTCAGTGATCGCGCCTGCCGGAGCTCGAGTAGCTTTCATTTCCGGACAAGGCGGGGCAGGTGACGACGGCGCCTATTCCTCCGACTTTTCTGTGCAGGTTCACCAAGCCTATGCAAACTTGAAAACAGTCCTCGATGCGCTTGGTGCTACGCCGGATCAAGTTGCAAAGCTTACGGTCTACGTGGTGGATCACGACCCGTCGAAGCTTGGCGTGTTGACCCGGAACGTCACGGACATGTTCGGCGATAGGCTGCCGGCACAGACCCTGGTTCCCGTTCACAAACTGGCAATTGACCCGATGCTCTTCGAAGTGGAGGCCGTTGTCATCCTGCCGCAGCAGTAGCAGGCAGGACCATTGCCTTCACAGGAGTGAGCGCGCCACGAGGACATCAACCCTCCGGGTGACGGGAATGCCGGAAATGGTTTGTTGCAGCATCCGGCAGTGTTCGCCATCGGGCTCAGTGCCCGAGATTGAGCATGTACTTTCAAGGTTGAAGATCGGTGGAGTGTGCGATGGCTCGCTGCAGGAGCTGACGCTTCGGGCCCTCGCATTTGCTCTCCTGCCGTATCTGCAGGAGTATCGTGTCTGGAATGATCCAGACTTGGTGCACCTGCGGAGGTTTCAAATGCGCAATGTTGTTGGAATTGGCGGTGTCTTTTTCCGCTCAAAAAATCCGGAAGCGCTTGCCGAATGGTATGAAACCCATCTTGGGATCAATCGCGCACCCAAAGACATGGAGGCAGAACCCTGGACCTGCGACGGCGGGGTGACGGTTTTTGCTCCCTTTTCCGAATCAACCGACTACTTTCCGGATGACCGTCAGTTCATGCTTAATTTCAGGGTGAGGGATCTTGACAGCCTCCTGGCGCATTTCAGGTCCGTCGGCGTAGACGTTTCGCGCGAGGAGGAAATGGAGGGGCTTGGCCGGTTTGCCCGGATTCATGATCCGGAAGGCAACCCGATCGAGCTTTGGCAACCCGAACAGACCTGACCAGGCCCTGCCGGCAATCCCTGAAGTGGCCGAATCACTGAAACTCCGGGCAAAAGAAAAGCCCCGGCAGATGCCGGGGCCCGTTTCTCAATTCGTGTCGGATGCCTTACGCGGCAGCTTCTACTTCCGGCTCGCGCAGAACGTATCCGCGGCCCCACACCGTTTCGATGTAGTTCTTGCCGGACGTTGCAGCAGCAAGTTTCTTGCGCAGCTTACAGATGAAGACATCGATGATCTTCAGTTCCGGCTCGTCCATACCGCCATAGAGGTGGTTCAGGAACATCTCCTTGGTCAGTGTGGTGCCCTTGCGAAGCGAGAGCAGTTCCAGCATCTGGTATTCCTTACCGGTCAGGTGGACGCGCTGGCCACCGACTTCAACGGTTTTGGTATCCAGATTGACCTTCAGGTCGCCGGTGACAATCACCGACTGAGCATGTCCCTTGGACCGGCGGACAATCGCGTGAATACGCGCAACCAGCTCGTCCTTGTGGAACGGTTTGGTCATGTAATCGTCCGCGCCGAAGCCGAGGCCGCGAACCTTATCTTCAATGCCCGCGTTACCGGACAAGATCAGAATAGGTGTCTTAACCTTTGAAACACGTAGTGTCCGAAGAACCTCATAACCGGACATGTCCGGAAGGTTCAAATCCAACATGATAATGTCATAATCGTACAGTTTGCCGAGGTCGATACCTTCCTCGCCAAGATCTGTCGTGTAGACGTTGAAGTTCTCGGACTTCAGCATCAGTTCGATGCTTTGCGCTGTAGCGCTATCATCCTCAATCAACAATACACGCATGCCAATCCCCTTATTCTGCCTTTCCTGGGCAAGTCGCAACGGCTCTGTCGGTGCCTGCTACGAAGGACTGTGTTAACCCCGACTCAAAGCTATCGGTTAATGGTTAACAAAATATGATTCGTAGCGGCAAGCTCCGAAGAAAGGAAACTGTGAACAACGGTCAACTTATTGAATCTCAAAAATAAACACAGATTCATAAATCTTAAAGTTGCACGTTAACAAACGGATCTAACCGATTCCGTTCAGATTCCTTTCGACAAAGCCGGTTTGACTTCGAAATGGCCCTCGCTTGTCAGCCTTCCAAAGGTTAAGATTAACCAGAGTCGTAAACGATCGGTTACCAAAACCGTTAACAGTGAAAGGAATCTTACGTGAAGGCGCTGTTCGCCGGTATTGATTCGCTGATGTCCACCGAAATTTATGGCCGTGTGACTGCGGTTCAGGGGCTTCTGGTGGAGGTCGCGGGTCCTATCCACGAAATGAGCGTCGGTTCACGTCTTTTGATCGATAACGGTGAAGATAACCCGAAAGTCCCTGCGGAAGTTGTCGGATTTCGCCACGGACATGCTCTGTGCATGCCGTTTTCTGGCCTTGAGGGCGTACGCATGGGCTGCAAGGCGGTGATAACTTCCCGCGAAAGCGTGGTTCATCCCGGGAGTGCCTGGCTTGGCAGGGTCGTGAATGCACTTGGCGAGCCGATTGATGGTAAAGGAGTTCTTCCAAATGGCGGAGTGCCTCGCAAATTGCGAAGTTCGCCGCCACCGGCCTCGGAACGTAAACGAGTCGGCGGGCCACTCGACCTGGGTGTGCGTGCGCTGAACACGTTCGTGACCTG
>NZ_JAILWL010000384.1 GCF_025698965.1 Roseibium sp. | reverse complement strand
CCCGAGACCGGATGCTCTGGTCATTACCGGAGACCTGACAGATCGCAGCGACCCGCGTGAATATGCGGTTGCAAGAGAATTGTTGTCTCGACTTGAAATGCCTGTCTATCTCCTTCCAGGCAATCATGACAGCAGCGAGGGAATGCGGCGTGAAATGTCCGATTTCCCTGGCATCAATGAGACCAGGAACGGCAAGATTTGCTACGCAGCCGATGTTGGAAGCGTGCGACTGATCGCACTCGACACGCATATTCCGGGAAGCCCTCAGGGAGAGTTGGGCCCAGAGCAACTTGCCTGGCTTCAGTCGACGCTAAGCGAAACAATCAAACCGACGATTATCGCTCTGCATCACCCTCCCGCGTTGTCCGGTATTGTTCACATGGACAATATGGGTCTTCTCGACGCGGATGCGCTGGCTGACGTCGTCGCACCTCACCATCACGTCGAACGACTGATCTGCGGTCATCTGCACAGACCAATCATTGCAAGTTTCGCCGGCAAAGTCATGACCCTGGCCCCGAGCACCGGTCATCAGGTCGTTCTCGATCTGACCGAAAACGGACCGGCCCTGTTCAACTTCGAACCTGCTGCCTATTTCCTTCACTTTCACTCCGGCAAAACCGGGATTGTGACGCATATGGCTTACGTGGAAAATTTTCCGGGACCTCACCACTTTTTTGCTGATGAGGGCGTTGTCTGGCCGGGAGACGAAAACTGATGCGATCTGTTACGCACCTGCTGAAATTCTTGAAAGCAGTTTCCATTGTCCTACTGGCTTGGATGGTGGCATCCTGCAGCGTTGTGCCAGGCAGCGGTGACTTGGAAGAAGCAACGGTGCTGACAAATCAGCCGGTCGACAAGGCCCAGATGCTCTCAATGATAAATGCCTATCGCAAAAAGAACGGTCTGGCGGAACTCCTGCACGACCCGACATTGGATGAGGTATCACAAAAAATGGCCCGTCATATCGCTGAACGCGACAGTATGGACACTTGGGCGCACAGCGCGTTTGGACTGTCGCAAAGGCTCGACAAGGCACGGTACGCAAATTACGCAGGCGCTGAGAATCTTGGGGCCGGATACGCTGATCTTTCAGCAGCGTTCCGTGGTTGGCAGGGGTCGGACGGTCACAACAAAAACCTCTTAAATCCCTATGTCACTCGCGTCGGGATTGCACGGACTAACCGGAATAACGGAAAGTGGCGGAATTTCTGGGTGATGACGCTGGCACGTCCCTATGAAGACGGCCGTCCTGTCGTTCGTTGAACGGCGGGTTGCTTGGCACCCTGGAAAGAAAAATGGGCGAAGCCCTGCCTCGCCCTGAGTTTCTTCCAGAGATCGGACGACCCAGTCGTCATCCGGACACCCGGCACTCATAACCTGAGTGCAAAGGTCATATTTTATTATCTTGGTTGCAGCACCCTGTCAAATGGGTCGTAATTTGTTTGTTTTAAAAGGGAAATGGGCGACTGGAAAACTCTTCTTCCCTCGCAGGTTCTGGACGCAACCCGCGTTCAACTACACCGGTATAGAGGCGCTGTTTGCCGAAGCGAGGTTCCCAGCTGCACAGGTCCGGCGAAAGCAGTTTGACGCAGGGAATTTTCAGATCCGGTCGCGTCGCGTCAAACTCCCAGATTTCAAATTTCCTGTCCAGGCAACTTTGCAGAAGACCGTCATAGGAAAAGTCTCTTTGACATAGGGTCTCGTCCGCAGGCAACGCTGCTTCTATTGGCAGATCCTCCAGAATTGACTTGTTTCTTGCATATGCGAGGTGTCTGGGTAGCCCCACACCATCAATTGAAGCCTGACCAGTCACGGGATACGCTTTGTCCATCAGGTGCAAGGCGTTCTCCGACTGAAGCATTTCCTCAATGGCGCCATGGCATGCGGAGGCAATGTCCCAACCCGCGGATGATCCGAAGGCAGTTCTCCTGCCACCAGCTGTCCAGGACATCGCCATGACAACATGAACATCCAGATCTGTCTGGACGGCAAACACCTCCCAATGACGGTCCAACGCGATTAAAAAATCCATTAGTTGACCGGGGAGGATTTCACTTAGAAGGCCTCCACTCAACCGAGTTATCCCCAGGCGGTTGTACCAGCTTTGCGCAACTGCATCCCGTTCGACAAGCTCCAGAAACGCACGCTCCCGCGCGCCCTTCAGATCCCGCCAAACCGCACAACCAACGCTGGATGCGAAGGAAATTTCGCTCCCTGTTTCCAACTCCATTTCCCGAAACAATACTCCGACACTTGGCAGTTGCGCCAATCGCCCGTCCGCCAGAGATCGAACATTTATGCGGCTGTTGGACAGCGATCCCCATTCCGGCACGCCGTCATTGTCAGTAGAGCCATTGAACTGCAGATGACGCGCAACGTTAAGCGCCTGCAAATCACTCAGTCCGAGCACCTCCCCCAATTCTACCTGTGATTGTGTTTGCTGCCTTGCAACAATACGCGTATCATACCGCCCCATCGTCCAAAGGCTTATACGTTCCGCAAGTTCACCCAAACAACCAAGAGCTGCATTTCTAGCTGTCCCGGCCTGCCCACCTGCGGGAATTGGACCAACTTCGGCCCCACCGGCTTCATCTTGAGGGCGAATTGGTTTCAGCAGACCGGTGCAGAAAAACAGCGGGCAATCCGCACGTGTCATAGGAACAAGTCTTATGTCGAAGGATGTCAGCAGGGGCAGAAACAGCGACAGGTCCCCATCAGCCATTTCCGGCCAATGAGCTGTTTCGTCGGCCCCAGGCACTAGCAGGCCAACGCGCATAAGGTCGTTCATAATTCGACCGGACAAAGACACTTTACCGTCTCTTTCCTCTGAGACCGTCATATTCCCACCACCTGTCACATGCCCCATTTAAAGTAACTGCAAAATACTCACACACACCCTGCAATTGTATGCTTCGTTTATTATGCGTTTTACTATTGTTAAAGACCGTCAAATCGATCAATCTTTGCCTCGAAAGCAGTCAATCAATAGTATACACTAGAAAATTCTAAGTTTTTACTAAAGTTTGACTTATTTCTAGTTTAGCCGCGTGACCATCCACCCACCAGCTAAATTTTGTCGCAACCTTAACTTCTGGAGGCAAACAATGCACGCCAGCACGACTTCAAAATCCGAACTGGAAATCGGCGCAAAACTTGGCGCGATCATCCAGGACACGACTTCACGGGAACAGCTCATTGAAAATCCGACCGAAGTCCTGAGCGAAATCGGTGTGAGCTCCGATGTGACCATCTACGCTGACACTGCTGACCTGGTGCATCTGATTGTTCCGGCGAATGTCGACGCAGATCGCGTTGCCGCGGGCGACGAAGCCTACTTCGAAGAACTCGGCAAGGCTGCTCTTGGAAACTGCCTGTATGACAGCGTTCCTGAGTAACTGAAATAGACAACCAAAGAACCGCCCGTGCGTTGGTCTCGGGCGGTTCTTGAGAAGGAGCTATGTTATGGCCAGGTTTCCATTTCATCAAAGCAACGTGAGAGCTCTTGGTGAGCTCCTTGCCAAAGCGGCACTCGACAAAGATTTTTTGAACTTGCTTCGAGAAAATCCGGCTAAATTTCTGTCCGACATCGGTTTGCCAAAACAAACGACCGCGTTAGTCGATTTTGAAATCGTGGATCAAAACAAACATCCCAAGGCCGTTGCCCTTCCCTACCGTTTGAACGACCAAAAACTTGAAAATTCGAATTCTGCCTATTTGACGAATCTATCGCAAATGTTTGCACTAAATTGAACGCGGCCCATTGAACAAAAATCTTTGGACATACGCAGCGCCTCTATCGAATTTTTCACGCGCATTTTTGTCCTGGAAAAAGTTGATTTTCTCTCGCCAGATTTCTGGATCATCTGCACCTAGCGGAGAGCTGCTCAGCAGAGACATACGATGCTCACTGTAACGTTGCAAAATCTGCTCCGCTTCCTCTTCCCGACCAGAGCAAATCAAAGCTGCGACGCGTGTAGTAAGACCGCTAACGCCGACACCAGCTCCACGCTCAATTTGGGATATTGCACTTTCATAATCCTCGGCCGCGAAAAAAATGTTCGCCAGGTATTCATAAAAAACTCTCGGAACAAACGACAGAAGTGAAAAAGCCTTTTCAGCGGTTGCTCGCGCTTCATCCACGTTTCCTGAAAATGCCAGTCCTTCTGCAACGGACATCAAATTAGACGGATCGGCCGTACTAAGACGACTGGCATTTCGAAAGGCTCTTTTTGCATCTTCCGGCATGTTGGAGAGAATCAGAGCCCACCCGTAGACTCGTTGATTCGTAGCCTGCCAGGGATCCAGGACAATTGCTTTTTCAGCGAGATCGAGAAGACTACTCATGCCATTTGAGATCGTTTTATCACTTAGTGGAAAATGCAACTCCTGCTTCATAATGATGGATGCCTTTCCAGCATACGTCATTGAAAAATAGCTGCTGGATTGTTCCAGTTCATCCAAGATCCGCATCGCTTTTTCGTCTGACTGCGGAGTAAAATCCCACAACAACGCTTCAGCTTGGCACCAACGCGCGAAAACAGATGAATTCGAAGGGTTTCTTAGCCTGCCTGTCGAGTATGTGTGTATGCGGCTTACGATCTGACTCCCTGCAGACGCGGTACTGTTCCACATTGAGGGGTCGATAATTTCATTGAAAATAATCCGTCCATTGCTTCGGTCTTCGAATTGGACGACGACTTTCCCCGTTCTCTCATCATGCGTGAACCGAAGGAGGTATGTCCCGAGTTCATGCCCTTCGATCAACGTGGGTTTAGGGGCATTTTCTTCACCGAAGTATTCAGCTTGATAGAGATCGAAGGAACGAAACGAGGAAAGACCGGATACGACTTCTTCTCGCAAGTGAATCGCGTCGTTAAGGCCCTTCTTCACCAAAGACGAAGACAAGATAGTGACTTCTGGCAAGGATACAGCGTCTTCGTTGTTTCTGCGCACTTCTATTGTTGGGTCTTCGCGTTCTCCTGAACCAAACTTTTTGCTTTGTTGCCCATTGCTGTCGCCAAGCAACAGATCCCGCGTTTCCTGGTTTGGTTCCGCATCCAGGTGGAGTTTCATCTCCCGTTCGCAGGTTTTCAGCTGTTGTTCGGCGCGTTCCTTCTGACCCAGTTTCATGTAGAGCCGAATCAGAACCCGATGGGCAGCTTCCAGCGCCGGGTCGATTTTCAAAAGGAAACGCCCGCCAGCTTCCACTCTGACGCCGCCATCCTCGATTGATATCTGATTGAGATGCCGCAAGGCTGCGCCGGTTACTTCGGACCGCACCCTTTCCCGCTCGACCCTTAACCAGTCGGAGAATTCAGGATCGATATCCTCATAACCTGTCAGAAAATCTCCGCGCCAAAGCTCTTCTGCCTCCCGGAAATCATCAGTCCGACCTCGTTCCAACAAGGCCAGAAGCTGCATGAAATCAGATGAAAACACACTCTGGTCGAGCTGAACATGTCCACCCGAGGATTGGACGACGTCAAAACCGGCTTCCTGCTCGGCAGTCTTTAGTTGACGCAGGGCCTGTCGCAGAGATTGCATGGCTTTTGGTCGGTCCGCGCTGCTCCAAAGCAGGTCGGCAAGCGCCTCTCTGGGCGCATTCAAACCTCCCATGCGGCTCAAATAACCCATAATGGCCAAGGCTTTCCGGGTCTTAACCGCCACTGGCTCCTGGATTTTGCTCAAGAGCAGTGGGCGCCCCAGACTAGCGAAGCAAGAAGCGTTTGCCATCAATTCCCCGTATTCGAGACGCACATATTCAGAAGTGGCCTTTCACAACCGCGAATGCCATACAACCTGAAACACAACAACACCTTATCACGCTCATTTCACGCTGCAACAGCATGCTGGTGGTGGATGGTTATGGCAGCTTCGCTGCAAACGGTAATTTTAATACTGGTGGGTAGTATAATGTCTAAGACAGTCAGCAAACCAGATCGCAAGGTGGTTGAACAAGAACCTGCGGTCGAAGCGATCAAACGTATGATTCGCTATACCAAAAAGGAAGCAGACAAGGACGGCCGTACCTTCTGCTCCTATTGCCTGGACATGGCTCTCCAGGCGCTTGAAGACGGGTCGGATGATCTCGACATGGTGCTGCGGACGAAAATCACTCCGCTCATGGTCGGTCAGCCGAACGTTGAGGCTGCAAAGGCCGAAACAGTCTGAGGTTTTCCTCCCAAACCTCTGAGGTGTGAGCGTGTGCTCACATCTGTGGTCATGTGTGCTCCAGTCCCCACTCGCCGGTAACAGCGTTTCCCAATCGCAGTTACCGGTTTTCTTTTTCAAAAAACCGTCTGAAGAACGCCCTGCCTGCAGATCTGAAGATCATCATTTTGCCGGTAAAAGCGAGAGAAGCAGGGTTTTCCAGCGTCTGAGATCGCCCCTTTTGTTTCCATCTATCAATCAG
>NZ_JAILWL010000383.1 GCF_025698965.1 Roseibium sp. | reverse complement strand
CCCAAAACCATCGGTGTCGCGGTGTTTACCTGCTCTACTGCGGTCATGAGCTTGCCCCCAGCTCACGAATGGCCTTCTCCTGGCTTTCGTTGCTGGTATCGATCATCTTGGTTGCGCTTTCAAAGGCCCGCGAAATCATGATCATTTTGGTCATTTCGCGGACAGGATTGATATTCGCTCCCTCAACATATCCCTGCCGGATACCGTGTTGATCAAATGTCTGAACCGGTATGGCAGGAAGGTCTGGCACGACGGCCGAGTTTTCAGCGCGGGCGAGTTTTGCTTCGTTCGGGATCAGGAACAATCCTATTTGACCGACAACTCCATTGTCTCCCTGTACGACTTCACCCGACTGTGACACAAGCGGTTCACCAGCTTCCGGATCCAAAGCAATAGGTTGCCCGCCTGTTCCCAGTATTTGCTGGCCAGTGAGCGTTTGAAGGGCACCGTCCTGCGTCATCTTCAGCCTGCCATCTCTGGTGTAGGACAGGTTTCCGTTTGCATTCCGAATTGCAAACCAGGCATCGCCTTCTACAGCGAGATCGAGCGGGTTGTCGGTCTTGTTCAAACTACCTGTCTGACGGGAGACATACTTTTCTCCACCGGTTGCAAAACTCACCTTGTCCTGCCCCGCCTTGGAGATCAGTTCGGCAAATTTTACTTCGTCTGCCCGATATCCGGTCGTGTTCATGTTCGCGACATTGCGGGCGACCGTTTCCAGTCTGTTGGACAATGCAACCTGGGCGGACAGCGCAACATAAAGAGCTGATTGCATGGGTCAAAAGCCTCCCAGACGAAAATTCTGGAGACTGGCGAGCATATCCTCACCCATCTGAACAACACCGCTTCCACCCGCAAAGACAGCAAGTGTGGGTGACGAAATTGCCTGCGGGCCGTTGGTCAGATCGTAAAACGCGGAAAACCGGTTCAGAAATTTGGACAAATAGTCAGCATCGCCAAACTTGTCGAATTCCAGATGCTCTTCAAGATATGCAGCCTGCTTGTCGATGTCCGAAAGTGCAAATTCATCCGGCAGGCCAAGCGCGGTATAGACCGCTTCCGCCAATGCGCCATCTGCCAAAACATCGTAGGCATTTGTAATGTCCGGCGCCCGGCGTTCAAAATAGAGAGCCAGCCGAACTCCTTGATTCTGTTCACCTTCACGCACTTCCAGTGTCTGCCGGTGAAATTGCTGAACAATGTCTTCCTGCGTTCGGGAAAAGGAAGTCGTTGTGGATCCGTAACGTTCGAAATTAAAGACTTCCGCGAATTCCTTATATTTTGTATCTGCCAGCTGATTGGCAAAAGAGCTGCTTTCGGAAACACCTTCTTCCAACACCTTGCGCATGAAGGCTTTGGCGTAGATCATCTCCTCCAATCCCATTGCCGTCATTGCATAATTATAGATCTGATCATCGGCCATGAAGTCGTCAATGGACTTAATGTTACGGATATTGTCCCTGTAATACTCCGACTGTCGCTCGATCATGGGATCGGCTTCTACGGTCTTCAGCGAACGCTCCATGTTTGTTCTGACGAGCTGCACTTGGGTCAATGTATTGATCATGTCCTGATCCCATCACGGATAAATTCATTTTAGGAACACTCTCGCGCAAAGCTTACGCCAGGCTGACGCTGCACGGGCCTGAAGTCACGCTCGTTCCCGGTCAGCTTCAGACAAGTCTCGGCATCTAGCGTCTCTCCGATCGCAGTTGAACTTCTCACCATTCGGGAGCTGTTAGGTGACCATTCTTATCGGCCTGATTATCGCGGGTGCTTCGCTCATCGGCGGCTTTGCCGCCCTTGGAGGCAAGGTTTCCGTTCTTTGGCAACCCTGGGAACTTGTCATTATCCTGGGCGTTGCCATTGGTGCATTCGTCGTCGCCAACCCAATGAAAACCATCAAGGGTACAGTTGTTGCGGTTTCGGACGCACTTCGAAACGCTGTCCCCAACAAGCGGGAATATCTGGATGTTCTGGCCTTGCTTTACGGCCTGATGCGGGAACTCAGGGCCAAGGGAAGAAACCAGGTCGAACCGCATATCGAAGATCCGAACACGTCACCAATTTTCCAAAAATACCCATCGGTTCTGCGCAACGCCAACCTGACTACCTTCATCTGTGACTACTTCCGGCTGATTATTGTCGGCAACGCCCGCGCACACGAAATCGAAGCGTTGGTGGACGAAGAACTGCACACGATTCACCGCGACCAGATGAAGCCGTTTCACGCAATGGCAAGTATTGCGGATGCACTGCCGGCCATAGGCATTATTGCAGCGGTTCTTGGCGTCATCAAAGCAATGGGAGCTATCGACCAGTCGCCCCAGCTGCTTGGAAGCCTGATCGGCGCGGCGCTTGTCGGGACCTTCGTTGGCATCTTTTTCTCCTACTCACTGTTCGGTCCAATTGCGTCGAAAATCAAAAGCGTGCGGGAAACCCGGCTTCGGACGTACATCGTGGTGAAGCAGACGCTGCTGGCATTCATGAACGGTGCCGACCCCCAAATTGCGCTGGAACACGGCCGCAAGACCATCTCCGACTATGACCGCCCGACGATCGATGAAGTTGAAAACGAAACCATGAGCGTGGGTGCGACTGCAGGCACCGAGAACGTTCAGGATATGCAAGGGGCCGCCTAAACAATGATCGAAGCAGCAACTGCCAGCTCAAATGCCTCCAGTTCGGAACGTGCAATGATCGCCGACCGTCTGCTGGATGCAGCCGGGATTTCCGTCGATCGTCTGCCGATGCTTCCGGTCGTGTTCGACCGAATGGCCCGCCTAATGGCAGACGCCATGCGTCAGAAGTCCCCCTCGCCGTCCTACATTTCGGTGAGCTACGTCGAAAACAATCGCATTGGAGACGTCCTCGACGAGTTTGAATCGAATGCCCTCGTAGCTGTCCTCTATTCACCAGAATGGGACGCCCGCGTTCTCGTCGGCTTTGACCGTGACTTCATTTTCACTCTGGTCGACGTACTTTTCGGTGCAGATGGAACTGAACCGCCGATTGACGAAGAGCGCCCCTTTTCAAACATCGAAACACGGATCGCCCGCACGATGTTCGAATTGGCTGCGAAGTCCTTGGCTGAATCATTTGCGCCAATTGCGGAAACGACCCTCAAGATCGAGCGGATCGAAAGCCGGATGGATTTTGCCGTCGTCGGACGCCGGAACAATCCCGCCGTGGTTGCCCGGTTGCTGCAACAGGCCATCGGCAGAGGCGGTGAAGTTTTCATCGTGATGCCGCACTCGACACTCAACCCGCTGCGCCAGCGTTTATCGCAGGTGCTTGCCGGCGAAATGTCCAGTCGCGACAAACAATGGACGCAACACTTCCACAATGAAATCCAGCGAACCGAAGTCAAACTGGAAGCCATTCTGGAAGAACGGGAAATGTCGCTTGGTGATCTGTCAGACCTTGAAATCGGCCAGGTCATCGAACTTCAGGCCACAGCACGTTCTCCCGTCACCCTCGCCTGCAACGACCAACCCGTCTTTACCTGCCAACTTGGACAGCTCGACGGCTCCTACACGTTGCAGATCGATGAACTCATCCACGAGGAAGAAAAGGATCTTTTCGATGATCTCCGCAATCGTTGATGGTGTCCTGCTGGTCGCACTTGTTGCAACCACTGTGCGAATGCTTGCCATGCACCGGGAATTACGACGCCTTGGAAGTTATCACGACGACTACCAGCGCATCTTTGACCAAACCGCGCTCGCCCTCGACGGCATCGAGGTTTCGATACAGGAAATCAATGTCAAAGGAGCTCAGATCCTGAATGCTCTCGGGAGCCGCATGGACGATGCGCGGGACCTGATTGCCGAAATCGATGGCTTAACCCGCGAAGCAAAACGGCAACAATCGATTTTACGGGCCGAGTTGAAGGAACTTTCCAAAGCAACAGCGCTTCTGGAACCGTCCCGTCGCGCCAAAGGCCCGAAAGACGACACCGATCTTTTTGCCGACACGTCCGTCGAGAACAAGCTGAAAACGGGAAACTTCCGGCAAGGACCGGGGATCGAGCCCAAGGACGCTCGGCAGCAACAGCGGACGGAACCATCCACGACGCGCATTCACCGCATCGATAACTCGCTCGAAAGCCCTTTCCGAACCGTTTCCATGAACCAGAAGGACAACATCTGATGTCAGACGCCATTATCGATCACGTTTCCGCGGAATCCACGCCGAAGACAAAGCCTGCAGATGCCACTAATTTCGCCAAGGTCGAAGCTCCGGACAAGGATCAGGCGCCAGGTACGATGGGCGACGACAAAAACCTGGACACAATTCTGGGGATCCCCGTGAACATTCAGGTCGTTCTGGGGTCTGCAACGATGCTGGTCTCCAACCTTTTGAAGCTTGGTCGCGGTGCCGTCATTCCACTCAACCATCGAGTGGGTGAACCCATCGACATTGTTGTCAACGGTCGTGTTATCGCCCGTGGAGAAGTGGTTGTCGTGGAAGATGACAATTCCCGCTTTGGTGTTTCCCTCACTGAAATCATCAGCGCCCAGAACGGAGCCTTGGAAGTCTGATCTCCAAACCCCCTCAATCCGAAAACTCTTCCGTTTCCTTAGGAACGCGTGACCATGACGAGCACTGCCACCGCAGCCGCGACAACTGTTCCGACAGCCAATCTCCCTCATCCGCCGTCTCCTCCGGTTCGCCGCCTGAACGGCGTTCAGAGGGTCGCCGCAATCCTGCTTTCCCTGGGCAAAACAAGTTCCCAGCGCTTGCTGCAGCATTTTGATCAGGAAGAAATCCGTCTGATAACCGTTTCGGCGGCTCAGCTCGGGACGGTGGCTTCCGAGGAGCTGGACTGGTTGGCAGAAGAGTTCATCAACCAGTTCTCCAACGGGACGACGCTCTACGGTTCCGCCAATGAAGTTGAAAAGATGCTGGAAGGTGTCCTGCCGGACGACCAGCTTGCCGACATCATGTCGGACGTTCTTGGGAACTCCAACAGATCGATCTGGGACCGGTTGACGACTGTTTCAGAGACCGTCTTTGCGAACTACCTCCTCAAGGAACACCCGCAGACCGCCGCCCTGATCCTCACAAAAATCAAACCGAGCGCAGCGGCCAAAGTTCTTGGTCAGATCAATGCGAAGACGAGAAACCAGCTTGTCCGGCGCATGTTATCGATCAAGGCCGTTGTTCCGGAAATCATGCGCGACGTGGAAAAGACCATGCACGAGGATTTCATGCTCAACCTTTCCGGTACTTTGGAAGCCGATTCACATGCCCGTATGGCGGACATTCTAAACAAGATGGACCGCGAACATATGGAGGATGCGCTAGATAACCTGAATGAGGTAAAGCCGAAAACAGCGGAGCTTCTCAAAGGACTGCTGTTCACATTCGACGACATCATCAATCTCAATGCCCGCACACGGATGGCGATATTCGATCAGATACCGACGGATCGCATCGTTCTGGCTTTGAAAGGCACAACGGCACAGTTCCGCGAAGTCATCCTGTCCTCCCTCACTTCGCGTGCGCGCCGCATTGCCGAACACGAGCTTGCAGCCGGTGAACCCGCAGCACAACGCGACGTTCTGGATGCGCGCAGCGCGATCACTAATCTTGCTCTTGAAATGGCGGGACGTGGTGAGATCGAGCTTAATCCGAAACAGGATGAGGGAGCCTTTTTTGCCTGATCGGCGGCATACCTCACCCTTCACTCGGTAAGCCAGACACGGGTTGGTAAATGTCTGAAGAAACAGACAAGGATTCAAAAACAGAGGAACCGACCGAGAAGAAAATCCGGGACGCGATCGAGAAAGGCAACACACCGGTCTCACGGGAAGCACCGGTTCTGGCCACATTCGTCGCATCCCTGATGATTGGTGGGTTCATTGTGACATCAGGGACGCGTCAGCTTGTGGAAACGCTGACTCATCTCCTGGATATATCGGGGGGAGTGAATCTTGGAAACAACGCCGATGCCCTGTTGCTTACGCATGCGGTTTCACTTGAAATCGCAAGGTTCATGGCACCAATCGTTGCCGTCCTGGCGGTGGCAGGTCTTGCCTCTGCATTCCTTCAAAATACACCCCGCATCGTCCTTCACAGGATCAAACCGGATTTTTCCAAACTCTCGCTTGCAAAAGGCTGGAAGCGGATCTTTGGAGCGCAAGGACTTGTCGAATTTCTCAAAGCTGTTTTCAAATTCACCACGGTCAGCGCCATTGTCTATGGTCAATTCCGGGCGAATGAAGCCGAATTGATCAACGCCATGTTCACAGATCCAAGTGCGTTACCCGAAGCAATTCTCCAGATCTCGATGCGCCTGATTGCCGGTGTATGTATCGTGACCATCCTGCTCGTGACCGTCGACATATTGTGGTCCCGCTCTCACTGGCGCCGGAACCTGCGCATGAGCAAGCAGGAAATCAAGGACGAGCACAAGCAAATGGAAGGTGACCCGATCGTCAAGGCTCGGCAAAGGTCGC
>NZ_JAILWL010000382.1 GCF_025698965.1 Roseibium sp. | reverse complement strand
GTCAAGCAGAATGCGAACAGCTGAAATGCTCCAGGCCACAACGAAGTAGAAAATTGCAACGAAGTGCCAGACATTCGCCAGCACTCTGCGCCAAACAGGAGCCTCTGTGCCGAGCTCTCCTCGGATCAGGCGAGCAATCACCTTCCGGTAAACAACCGAAATTCCGATTAGGATGAGCATCGACAATGCCGACGCTGCAATGAGCGCGATCTTGTGGGCGTCTTCAGACAGACCAAGTCGCTCCATCCAGAGGCAGAACGCAATGGCCGCGAGCGACACGCCGCTTCCCAGAAGCAGCGCCCGGTAAAGACCGCCCGCTTCCTGGTTCGTCAGTTTCAGCAATCGATGGCTACCTGCATCAGGTGCCAGAAGATTCATAAAGACGATCCGCAGACACATGAATACGGAAACGACGCCCAGCACAACCATGGCCGTTTCGTTGGCCGCCTCAAGGCCGGTGCCGATCGTGAGATAAACAAGAACCGCCACGACGAAGAAAAGGACCACGCCGACAATCATCAGCAACGCACGCAGAAAAAGGTAGATGATCTTGTCGGATCGCGAATAGACATCCGCACGATACATGGAAACAAACTGGCGGCGTCCCCAGCGCGCCAGAAGCGAAGACGCCAAAAGTCCCAGCGCCACTGCAATGGCAATATCGATCAGGGCGGCAGGGATCCAGCGAAGCCCCCGCTCCTCGCCTTCGGCCTGTAAGGTCGAAAGCATCGTGTCATGTATTGTTGGAATTTCCTTCAGGATGGATTTGAAGACATCCCGGGCGGCAACCGCCTCATCGACAAACTCGTCGACATCCTGCAAAAGCCCAGTCCCCTCGGCTTCGTCGGCTTCGGGATCCCTGTTGGCGTCTTCTTCATCGTCGGTGACCTGAGCATCTGTTTCCGTTTTCTCAGCCTCGTCCGACTTTGTCATGCTTGAGATGACACCCGTGATGCCTTGGGCATGCGCTGGTAAAGTGCCCACCGTCATAGAAAAGCCGACAATCAGCAAACAGGTCAGAATAAGAACCGTAATTCGCGATGAAATCGCGTCTAAATCAATGGAAAAGAAAAAATAGTTTCGAGCGCGCATGTTAGCCTCGTAATGAATCGCAGTGTTTTTCTGCCTTTCTGTTAAGCACGGTTCCGCTTCTATTGAAAGAAATCGGCTGGAAAACCTAAAAAAACAGCCCGATCCGAAGATCGAGCTGGTTGCAAGTTGCCTCAAAAGGTACGCGTCAGTTCAGTACAGGGGCATTCCAGTGCGCCATCCTCCGTTTCGCTTCTGCAATCGTCATGCGTTCGAACAAGGACATAGCATTGCTGCGAACATCGGGTGTCAGACGGTGACGCCACGGACCGATTGCCAGCAGCGATCCGATCGTGATGGAAGAAAAGCCGGAGGCCTTCGCCAGAATCAGGAAGGGTTCAGGGTTTGGCCGAACCATCCAATGGCTGACCTCTTCAACTCCGCAACGAACGAGCCAGGCAAACGTGGCGACCGCCTCGGCAAACCGGTCTTCCGAAGCAAAGCGGCGCAGTGCAGCTTCGTTGACCATGCCACGTTTTGCCAACAGCAGAACCCGGCTGCGTGCCGTCTCGAAGTCGTAACGACCCAACCAGTACTGGTTCGACATGCGCTGAGCAGCGATATCGGCGGCTTCATCCAGTTGTTCCGCTTCGCCGCTGCGCCCGCTTGCATGCAGTCTCTTGCGAACCTCTTCGCTTGCCACTGCAACAAGGCTGGCTATATGGGTTTCTGCAAGATCACCCCGCTCGCTCAATGACAATTGCAAAGTTGCATCCGAAGCAGCATCGCTGATCAGGGCCATGATGGATTCATCTGACAGGACCGCTCCATCATTGCTGGCTATTTTGCGTTTGACCTTGAGATCACCTTCCCGGACAAGAGCGCTGGTGACATCCTCAGAGAGAACCTCACGTTGGGCAATGGCGAAACAATGCGTATTGCCTCGTTTTTCCGCGATCTTTATCAGGTCGGTGTCTCGCAGAACGCTTGACCGCACGAGGATCGGTTCCGCAACTTCGATGTCATCATCGGCTAGACGGCGGATCGTCTCCTCTGGTCCTCTGCGCAGGCTGGACATCTGTTCGGCCACATAGCGACGAACTTCCGCTTCAACCATGTCAACCAGACGCAACAGGACGGAATCATAAATATCAACCTGCTCATCAGAGCAGCGGTCGGATGTCAGTGCGAACAGGGTCGCGACGTGCCGCGCCAGTTCCGCCCGCCGGGCGCTGCCAGCTTCCCCGGTCAGCTCCGAAAAGTTCACCAGTTCTGTTTTCAACGCTTCTGTCATGCTTCGATACCAATACTCAAATTGTGCCTGTCCGGCGTTGGTACCGAAGATGGAGCCAAGATTTAAAAAAGAGCAAAACGCGAATTTGGAGAATGTAATTGTCTTTTCGGCAAACTTTCCGACAATTCTAACTACATCGTATCGACTTTCGACAAGCAACTGAAAAACCTAGATTTTTCAAAAATACTCCAAGCCCGTCTCAGCTATTTTGCCAACTGTAAATCTCAAAAATTTTTCGCAAAAAAATTCCGTGTCCCTGTTTAATTTTCCTTTTGGAGAGCGGTTTTCCCGAAATCCGTTAAAGGATTCCAATGTCTGTCCAACCCCTTGCGCAAGTCTGAAGAGTTAGGTTTCAGGGGCGCGCACCGGTTATCTCCCGACCGATTGTCACCGGAATTTCTCCTTAGAAATCGCTCTTGCCTGCTACAAGAAAACAATCCCGCACATAAGAGATTTCGTCGGCACGAGAAATTTAAAAAGAAATTACTTTCCTTATTGATTTCCCAAACTGCAAACCCAGATAAAGAAAGCAATATCTTTCTTTATCGGAGCAAGCCATGACCATCCACCCGCCTTCGATACCGCCTGTGCGCCGGCATGCCTCCCCCGCATTCCAGCTGCTTCACACGACGTTGACCTCAGTTATGGCTTGGCGAATGCCTCGCAGGAGGAAACGACCGCTTTCTGAAATTCCCTATGATCTTCGGTCAGATGTTTTACCCGATACCCGACTTCAGCACCGCGGAGAATTTCCGCAAAAACCTTATATCAGCGGCCAATGGAGTGATCCGAATTCCAATTTCTATCGCTGATCCTAGTGGAACAAAAAAACCGGTGCCGCAAAGCACCGGTTTCAATCCTCACCGAATGTAGTTGCCCTTATTCAGCAGCTTGCATGAACACTTTGACAGATTGATCGTCATCATTGCCGCCGCTATCTGTTTTGTTCAATTGTTCAAGCAGCAACTCACGTTTTTCAGCGGCCTTTTCCAGGTTTGCGTCTTTCACGGGGCCAAATCCGCGAACCAGATCCGGTACCCGAGCCAACTCGACCAGAAGTCCGTAGGGACCATGGGAGAGCTTATTCAGGATTTCGGCAATGTCCTGCTCATATTGAGCGATAAGTGCACGTTCTGCCTTACGCTCGGCTGTCCGGCCAAATGGATCATACCATTTGCCCCGCGCCCCCTTGAACCTGGCCAGCAGATCAAACGCCTTGAAGATCCAGGGACCGAAGGCAATCTTTTCCGGACGCCCGGTCTTGGGATCCTTGCGGTGTGCAAGGAAGGGAGGCGCAAGATGAACCTTCAGCTTTTTCGGATTTTCGAAACGTTGGGAAATCTTGTCCCGGAATGCCGGATCGGAATAAAGCCGCGCGACTTCGTATTCATCCTTGTAGGCCATGACCTTGTAGAGGAGATCAGCAACGGTCTGTGTCAAACGAAGCGTGCCCGGCCCGTATGTCTCGTCAGCGGCTTTGACTTTTGCCACAAGATCTGAGTACCGAGCGGCATAAGCTGCATCCTGATAGGCTGTCAGCTCCTTCGTGTTGAAGGCAATTTTCTCATCCAGACTGAATTCCCGTGGCTTCAATTCCGACGGAATGGCATTCAGCAATTTCGCTGGGTCGGCAGATAGCACACGCCCGGCAACGAAGGCCTTGATGTTGTTGGCAACTGCGGCTCCGTTCAGTTCCAGCGCCGTTTCAATTGCATGATCGGAAATCGGCAGAGCACCGCCCTGATAAGCCATCCCGACAAGAAGCATGTTGGCGTAGATCGCGTCACCAAGGAGTTTTTCCGCAATATCCGCCGCATTCATGGCGAGATAAGTACCCGATGCTTCCCGCAGGGCGGTATCCATGCGTTTTTCATCGAATGACAAGGTCTGCTTCAGAACAAACTCCGCCGTCGGCGCAACCTTGGTATTTGCAACCGTCAACGTGTGACCGCGATGGGCCAGCGCCAGCTGATCCGCATTGGTCGCCACGACCATGTCGCTGGCGATCAGAAGATCAAGGCTCGCAGCCGGCACCCGCGGCCCCTCGATAGATCTGTCGCTTGCCGCAAACCGCACATGCGAGGTCACAGGTCCTCCCTTTTGGGCGAGACCGGTCATATCAAGCGTCGATGCCTGTTTTCCGTCCACGTGAGCGGCCATAGCAAGTACGGCGCTGATGGTCGTTACCCCCATACCGCCGATCCCGGCGATCAGGGCATTCTGCGTCCGTTCAAGGGAAGGCAGCACGGGTTGCGGCAGATCTTCCACAAGAACGTCGATATTGACGTCTGCCTTTTTCGGCTTCTTGAGCGCAGCTCCATCGATTTCGACAAAGGAAGGACAGAAACCCTTGATGCAGGAAAAGTCCTTGTTGCAGCTCGACTGGTTGATGACGCGCTTTTCGCCAAAAGGTGTCTTGAGCGGCTCGACCGAGAGACAATTCGACTGAACCGAGCAGTCGCCACAGCCTTCGCAGACCCGATCATTGATGAACAACCGCTTGTCCGGATCAGGAAACTGACCGCGCTTACGGCGACGGCGTTTCTCCGCAGCACAAGTCTGATCGTAAACAATGACCGACACTCCCGGGAAGGACTGCAACTCTTTTTGCACATCCATCAGTTCGTCCCGGTGATAAACTTTCGTACCCTGTGCAATTGGCGTCCAGGATCCAAAATTCTCCGGATTTTCAGAGACCACGGCGATCCGCTCCACGCCCTCGGCTTCAAGCTGACGGGTGATCTGCGGCACGGTGAGCTGACCATCGACCTTCTGACCGCCGGTCATCGCAACCGCATCGTTGAAGAGGATCTTGTAGGTGATCGGCACATTGGAGGCGAGCGCTTGCCGGATCGCCAGTATGCCGGAATGGAAATAAGTGCCATCGCCTACGTTGGCAAAGACATGACTGTCGCCGGAAAAAGGCTGCTGTCCGACCCACAAAACGCCTTCACCGCCCATGGCGATCTGTCCCTCGGTCGTCCGGCCTGCCATTTCCGTCATGGCGTGACAGCCAATGCCCGGCATGGAACGAGAGCCTTCCGGCGTATTTGTCGAAGTCGAATGCGGGCATCCTGAGCAGAAATACGGGATGCGGGTTGCCCGCTCCGCATGACCTTGTGCCCACATTGCCTGTTTTGTCATGCGGGCTGCCACGGCACGCATTTCTTCAGAAACCGCCTCCTGCGGCAACCAGGTCATCAGGCCTTCGATAATTTCCGCGACAGACACTTCAAGCACATCTGAAAGGAACGGTGCGCCGTTGGGGCGGCGCTTGCCCCAGATTTCCGGCCGGCTCATTTCCGGCCAGTGATAGGATATGTCCTTGATTTGAGGTTCCATGAATGCCCGCTTGTGCTCCACCACAAGAAGACGCTCCGCACCACGGGCGAAGTCACGCAGGCCAAGTGGCTCGATGGGCCAGGTCATGGCAACCTTGTAAACCGCAAGCCCCAGCGCCTTGGCTCTTTCCTCGGTGATCCCCATCAGGTCAAGCGCCTGCAACAGATCCCGATACGCCTTGCCTGATGCGACAATGCCAAGTTTCACGCGGCGGCGCGTGCCGAAAGTCACCCGGTCCAGGCCGTTCGTCCGGACATAGTTCTGCGTTGCCGGTATACGAAGGTCGCGAACCAGTCGTTCGGTCTCAAGGCGATTGCCAAGCAGAAGGTCACGATTTTGCCGGTAGTCCTTGCGCGGGTCGCCATCCAGCGGCCGCACCAGACGCAAGCGATCGGGCGAAACATTGATCGTCGCGGATGCGTCCATCGTATCGGCAATACAGATCAGCGCGGACCACAGGCCGGTAAAGCGGGACATTTCCAGGCCGTGAAGACCGAAGTCCAGTACATCCTGAATGTCGGCTGGATTGAGCACCGGAATTTCCGCATGCTCAAAAAAGAACTCACTTTGTGCCGGGAGAATAGAGGATTTGGCGAGATGGTCATCGCCTGCGAGAGCCAACACACCGCCATTGCGATCGGTGCCTGAAGCATTTGCCTGCCGCAGGACATCCCCTGCCCGGTCAACACCCGGTGCCTTGCCGTACCAGATCCCGAAGACGCCGTCATAATCGGTTGCCCGTCCAGTACCGCCCTCACCACGCAATTTCTGACTTCCCCAAACCGCGGTCGCGCCAAGTTCTTCGTTCACGCCGGGCTTGAAAACG
>NZ_JAILWL010000381.1 GCF_025698965.1 Roseibium sp. | reverse complement strand
TAAGAACATTCTCACGACATCCGAAGATGGAACTGCAAGCGTTTGGGATGTTTCCACCGGAGAGATAATCCGAGACTTTTATCGCGATGGAGCCTGGGCTGTGAATGGAGCGCTATCAAACGATGGAAGTGCGGTGGCAATAAAATGGGACGACGGTCAAGTTACAAATTATCCACTACTATCGTTGAAAGAATTGATTGATACTTCCAAACAACGCGCAAAACAGACATTACTCCTAACCGACAAAGAGAAATGTGAGTATCTCATTTCCTCTGAGAATTGCTAAATTGATCCGTTTTACCTTGATATGAAATCCACAGGCTTGCTTTTAACTTGGGAAGGCTAGATGCTTGGATATCGCTTTAAACAAGGTCCTTCGCTGCATTGTATCTGTCTATATTAGCTTCCGCTCAATCGTCCTCCGCGCAGTAAACATCGATGTCGGCACCCCTTTCTTTAAGGCTTGTTTTTGAAACGACCATAGACGACTGGAGCGATCTTTTAGCTCAGTTAAGGTACAAGCGTCATCAATGTGCGTTTCGAGTGGAATAGACCTTAGAGGTTCGTACCGCCGAGTGAAGCAAGCCTTCGTGTCAGCACATCTCAACCGGCTAACCTGATCGCGACTAGCGCCTGTTTCGGCGTTGGTTACGGCCGCTCATTCTACATTGACACATTTGGTACTTTGAGACCGTACTCGTTGTGCATTGCGCTGCGAACACCCCTTAAGTGAGTTGTCGAATTCGTTCAATGAATGCGGGGAACGCAATTCGGACATGAACGAATTCGACCAGCATATCCAGTGTTAGTGTTCCCCCCACTCAACCAATTCTTGCAAGGCGGGCTTGCCGTAAGCGTCCGGTGAGACTCCCTTTTCGATTTTGCGTGTTTGGTTGAAGTTACGGAATTAGATACGTCATTAATTCCGTAACGCAGGTGATCGATGGGGCGAGTTGAGATTTTGACGGGCCGGGAACGGCGACGTTTTTGGTCGGATGATCAGAAGCTTGCCATTCTTGAAGAGGTTGCAACCAGCGGCCTGACGGTTACGGACGTAGCGCGGCGACATGATGTTCTTCCGCAACAGATTTACGCCTGGCGCCGCAAGTTCTCGCAGCAGCCGGAGAACGAGAGCCGTTTCCTGCCGGTGACGTTGGTGGCAAGTGACATTGAGACTTCTTGTCAGGCGACAGTGGAAGAGGCCGTCCAGAAAACGGTCCTGAAGAAGGCTGCGCGAACCGGTCGGATAGAGATCCGCTGCAAGGGCGGCCGTGTGCTGAAGGTGGATGCCGGATTGGACCCATTGATACTGCAAGGACTGATCCGCTCGGTGGAAGAGGCATGATCGCGCCCGGATCGAACGTGCGGGTGTATCTGGCCTGTGGGGTGACGGACATGCGCAAGGGGATTTCTGGTCTCTCGGCCCTGGTGCAGGAGGTTCTGCGTCAGAAGCCAGCGTCTGGCGCGGTGTTTGCCTTCCGGGGGCGGCGCGGCGACCGGGTCAAACTGCTTTATTGGGATGGGCAAGGTTTTTGTCTTTATTACAAGGTTCTGGAGCGTGGCCGCTTTCCCTGGCCGTCGGTTGCCGATGGCACTGCACGGCTGACGGCGGCGCAACTGGCGATGTTATGGGAAGGCATTGATTGGCGACGTCCGGCCTGGACAGCCCCGCCGATGCGGGCCGGATAAAACCTGCTTTTCCATGAGGATAAGGTTGGCTGAACTCAAGCAAATCAGCTATGAATTTGGCCATGAATTCCGCTGTTACCAGCCTTCCCGACGACATTGATGCCTTGCGCGCGCTATGTGCCCGGCAGGCTGAGGAATTGGCCAGACAGAGCGGGCAACTTCAAGCGCGCGACAGTCTGATCGAGAAGTTGAAGGAGCAACTGGCAGCCTTGAAGCGGGCGCGCTTTGGCAAGTCATCGGAGAAGATCGAGCGCAGTATCGCGCAACTGGAGCTGGCGCTGGAAGAGATGGAGGCGGCAGAAGCGGAAACGGCTCCCGTGCTCTCACCCGCGCGCACCGAACCGAAAACCAAGCCGTCGCGCCAACCGATGCCCGATCATCTGCCGCGTCATGAAATCATCCATGATCTGGGTGCGTACGCCTGCGCCTGCTGCGGTGGGCGGGATTTTTTGAAGAACGGTGCAACCGAAACGGAAGTGCTGGATTACATCCCCGCGTCTTTCCGGGTTGTGCGCCATGTCCAGCCGCGCTTTGTGTGCAAGGGTTGCGACAACGAGATCACCGCGTCCATGCCGTCGTTACCGATCGAACGTGGCAAGCCCGGTCCGGGCCTGGTTGCACATGTGCTGACGGCCAAATATTGCGATCACTTGCCGCTCTATCGCCAGTCTGAGATTTACGCCCGCGAAGGCGTTGAGTTGGCCCGCTCGACGATGGCCGATTGGGTCGGCAAGGCGAGCGTATTGATGGCACCGTTGATCGAAACCCTGCGCGATCATGTCTTTGCCGGTGATCGTTTGCACGGGGACGATACACCAGTTCCAGTGCTGGCACCCGGTAAGGGCAAGACGAAGACCGGCAGATTGTGGACCTATGTCCGTGATGGGCGGCCCTTTGGATCCGAAACGCCGCCGGCAGTCTGTTACTTCTACAGTCCGGACCGCAAGGGCGAACATCCTCAAGGCCATTTGAAGGACTTCCGTGGCGTTCTTCATGCCGACGGTTATGCCGGATTCAAGGAGCTCTATGAGGCGAAGCCGCCGAAGGTTCTGGAATCAGCATGCATGGCGCATGTCCGGCGCAAGTTCTTCGATCTGACGGGGAACAGTCCGGCACCGGTCGCCGAGGAAGCCCTGCAACGGATCGGGGCTTTGTACGATATCGAAAAGGTCATCCGGGGATCACCACCTGATGAGCGGCTGAAACTCCGTCAGACCAAGAGCAAACCGATGTTCGAGGCTCTACAGAAATGGCTGAAGACGCGCCTTGCCGAAGTGTCCGGGAAGTCCGGTACAGCGGAGGCAATCCGCTATGCCCTGAACCGCTGGCAGGCCCTCGGGCGGTTCCTTGAGGACGGCACCATCGAGATCGACAACAATGCGGCTGAGCGTTCCATCCGCCCGATTGCGCTTGGGCGCAAAAACTGGCTGTTTGCCGGATCGGACAAGGGCGGGGACCGGGCCGCCGGCATCCTGTCGCTGATCGAGACCGCCAAGCTCAACGGCCTCGATCCGGAAGCCTATCTGCGCGATGTGCTGACCCGCATCGCCGATCATCCGGTCAACCGGATCGATGAGCTTCTGCCGTGGACCTTCGCTGCCAAAGGAAACCTGAATTGACTGCTCCCGATGCCGCCCGTCTGCGGATTACATTGCTAGACCTTGAACCTGCGCCCTGGCGCGAAGTGGACGTGCCACTTTCCATGACGTTCAAGGGTTTGCACGACGCCATCCAGGCGGCCTTCCTGTGGTTCGACTGCCATCTTTGGGAGTTCGACGTCGATGGTCGGCGCTATGGTCTACCGCATGACGACGACTTCGGCTTCGAAAAGGTCTACAACGCCAACGCAACACGTCTGACCAAACTGCGCGACAGCGGTATCACCGAGTTCCTCTACACTTACGACATGGGTGACAATTGGGAACACCACGTCGAGGTAATTGAACTGTTCGAGATGCCAGCAGGCGCCCGGTTGCCTGTCTTCATCGACGGAAAATGGCGCACACCTCCGGAGGATGTAGGCGGCGCTCCCGGCTTCGAAATGTTCCTGGACGCCATGGCTGATCCGGCACACGACGAACACGAAAATCTCTTGGAATGGTACGGAAAGCCATTCGACCAACACGATATCGAACAGGACATCGTCAAAATCCAAATGAGCCGTCTTGCAAATATGAGAAGGCCCAAAAAATAGGACCAATGCCTCTCACCGGACGCTTACGGCTTGCCTTGAGTTTGCAGGACAGATCGCACTCCGGGTAGCGTTCCACCTGGAACCTGGCGAATAGCTGCACGTGCCCCACCCTTGGAGAGATCCCCTTTCGCCGCTTCCGTGGCGATTTGAACGATGTCCTCGATCATGCCGATCGATGGACCACCTGCGGCACCCCAAAGGCCTCGACTGGAATACCTCGAGACATCAGCGCCGCGGTCTTCATCACCCGCAATGGCCTGTGCCGCCGACTTAACACCAAATGGCATACCAATCTTCTCAAGGGTGTTGGAAACATCCATCAATACCGTTGCAATACCCGTTCTGTCGAAACCATCCGCGATCCAAAGGCCGGGGTTATTTGTCAGCCGGTCAGCGGCGTCCCAGTCTCCCTTTTCGACGTATTTCAGGTATGAAACCATCATACCGAGTGCGGTTCCAAACAACATGAACTCTGCGAGATGCTTTGGGTTCCCTTGCAACCTGGAAAGCAAAATGCGTTGGTGCGCAGCTAAGCCAAAGCTTTTGAATTGCATCGCAAGCTTGCCCGCATTTGAACGTGCCCAGAGCGGTTTGTCCGCAATCCCAGGTGTAACAACTCCACCGTCCGCTTCTTTGCTCAGAGCCGCGCCTATGACGCGTCGAGCCTCTGTGTCATCCCACGCCCTAAGATTGAGCCCCCAGATACCATTTTCGTACACCCCAAATTTGCTAAGCTGATCCGCGATGCGCGTTGCGATACCCTCGTCGATATAAAGCTTTCCAAGGTATCCTCGCTCGTGGTTAGTGAGTTTGTCGAATGACGCTTGTCGCCCGACAACTCCCAACTTGCTTTGCAATTCAGTCAGACTTCCAATTGTCAGGCGCGCTATTTTGTTCCCCGCCTGCAGCGTAACTATGGTCTTCATCGTGTCGTTCCACCGATCGAGGAACGTTGCCCGTGAAAATAGTGACGTTGCCCGCTGCATCATGCGTTCAGCGATATTGCCAGCGGCGTATGGATCGTGAAGCTCTGCCAACTCCGCCAACCGTGTCTGCAAAACCGTTTCGGTAATAATGCCCCATTCACGGGCGTCTCGTTTCGCAATCTTCGCAGCTTTGGTGCTGGAAATCAGACCAGTCAAGCCATCATCCATGAAGGATCTAAGTCCTTGCCTGGTCATGACGTTGGCAATGTCCGGGAGACTGGAAAACGTTACACCGCCGAGCAATCGGACGTAGTTCCAAGCGAGTGCCAGGCGCGTCATTGCTGACCATGCTGATTGCTCCTCCCCTGCCCGATATGTGCCTCTGAGCATGTCGCGAAAGTCCTTGATTTTCGCAATGTCAGCCTTTTCGCGGTTGTTCAGCTTATCAAGCTTTTTCGGGTCCTTTTCCTTTACCCTGAGTTCGCGGTAGTCCGCCTGGATTTCCTCGATTTGGTCTTTCAGGTCGGCCCGACCGAAACTGCGTGTTAGCTCAACTTCAGAACCCATCTGACGCACATATTTGCGGGCGATCAGCTCCATATTGTCTTCAAGGAAGTCCTCAACCATTGCATCTGGAATGTTGAGTGTCCGGCCCTTCAACGGTCCTTGGGTCGCAGGCACGAGCCAGTCAGGCAATTCGTCCACGTCTTTGCCGGTGATGCGATTGAAGACACCGCCAACGATACCCTCAACATAGTCGTCAAGATCATCGGCCCCGAGGAATTCAGGTGTGGGCTTCTTGTCAGTCGACAACATCGCTCGATCGACTTCCGCCCTGATATGCCGCTTCAGAATTTCCCGAAAACGCCCCTCACCGGCCAGAACTTTTTGGCGATTATAGATCCGATACAGGTATGAAGGCGCCGTAGAAACTTGAACACCATCCGGAAGGAGGCGAACGTTTACCGCCTCATCTTTCAGCGGGTCTGCGACATCGTTGCGCCAGGACTTCGCGACAGCTTCAACAAATTCGTTGCCGCTTGCATCCCGATCACCGCGGCGAGTTGCATAGGCAACGGCTCTATCAAAGTCTTCTATGTTTTTGACTTGGCCAGCTTTCTTTGCCTTTGCGTAGTTCTCTCGCCTTTTGACTATGAACGTTGCAAGGTTCCCTTGATAGCGCTTCATGGCCGTTTCTGCAGCAGGCCCTAACGTCTTACCTTCCATTTCCCCAGCAGTCGCAACATGGTTTTCTGCGAGCTTCAGGAACGTTGCACGTGCTTTCATGGACGGTGAAGTCAGGAGCTGCAAACCAGGGTTCAGCTTCACAGCAGCTGTTGCGTTGGCGATCGCCTTAGCTGCTCTTGGCCCGCCAACCTGCAAGTCATCAAGATCAATCTCATCAACCGCCGATGCACCAGCGCTTCTGAGCCTTTGAATAATCTCCTGGCTGACTTCAGATGGGTGCGGAGTAGTGTCTGCCAGATCCTCTTCAAGCGCCCGGCTGAACTTGGTCCAATCACTTCGGCTGAAGAGTTGCGCACCGCCAGCCCCTAACATGGCTCCCAGGACAACAGACCCGCCAATTACATAGGCGCTTTCACCCGCGTCACGAGTTTGCTGAGTTGCGTGCAAAGCACCTTCCTGCACAGCGGCGCCAGCACCAGAAGCCAAACCGACAGAGAGAC
>NZ_JAILWL010000380.1 GCF_025698965.1 Roseibium sp. | reverse complement strand
AGGCCTGTCAAAGCTTGCACGTGTCGTGGATATCTACGCCAAGCGTCTGCAGACACAGGAAAACTTGACGGCACAAATTGCTTCGGTCATTGACGATAGTCTGGCGCCGCGAGGGCTTGCCGTGATGCTGGAAGCAGAACATCAGTGCATGACCATGCGAGGCGTTCAAAAACCGGGGGTCTCCACGATCACCACTCAATTCACTGGCGTATTCCAGGATGACCCGGCCGAACAGGCCAAGTTTATGTCCATGGTACGCGGCTAGGGCCTTTGACGAAAACGCCCTTGCACCCGATTGTTTGAGGCAAGTGCTCTTCCATGTGCAATTCCGAGATTTCCGAGCGTGGCGACAAAGACGCGGTCGAGAATGGCGTTTTTCTGATGCCGAAATTCGACCGAGACGGCTTGATTGTGGTCGTCGTCACTGAAGTAACTTCCGGTGAAGTGCTTATGGTCGGTTACATGAATGAAGAAGCTCTGAAACGCACGATCGAGACCGGAGAAGCCTGGTACTGGAGCCGTTCGCGCCAGAGCTTCTGGAAAAAGGGTGAAACATCCGGACAGATTCAAAGTGTGCATGAAATCCTGACTGACTGCGATCAGGATGCACTCGTGCTCAAGGTTTCCGTCGCTGGGAACGGAGCAACTTGCCACGTCGGGTACAGGTCGTGTTTTTTCAGAAAAGTGGTCAAACCCGATTCAGGTGCCGTGCAGCTGGAGCGGGTCGAGACCGAAAAGGTTTATGACCCCGCGGATGTCTACAACAATTCCTGACTCCTCTTATCCGTGTGCGCGCAAATTCGAATCGGTTTTCGCTAACAATTTATTGACAAATATCAATATTTCCATGGGTTTATTAGTCGTCTCTACGCGTTTTTACTTATTTCGATCTCCTCTCCACTTCGCCTAAAGTCGACACAGGCGCAAACGACGCGAACTTTGTTTGCGCCACATAAATCCGTCCGCATGCTTAAGGAGAGGTCATGTCGGAAAACGGTGCTCAAACCAAACGGGACGAACGCATCGCGTTTATCTTGCTAGCTGTCGTATTGGCCCCTGCATTATCCGTCGCAATTGTCGGCGGATACGGGTTCATTGTCTGGATGTCCCAGATCTTTTTTGGACCGCCTGTAGGCTGATAAATGTCAGCAGATCCAAAATTTTCGGCGAGCCGCAGGTCATTCCTGAAACTGCACAGCCAGCCGAAGCCTCTCGCGATCAGACCACCCTGGTCTGACGAAGCTTCGGTGAACGGGCAATGCACAAGTTGCAATGCCTGTATTGACGTATGCCCGGAATCGATCCTGCAAGCTGATGCCAATGGCCAGCCTGTTGTGATCTTCGACGGCGGTGAATGCACGTTTTGCCAAAAATGTGCAGCCGCTTGCGAAGCGCATGTGTTCGATCTCGCGCGAACAGAACCCTGGAGCTACAAAGCGGAAATCCAGAAAGGGTGCCTGCAGGACGAAGGCATAAGCTGCCAGCTTTGCCGCGACAGTTGCCCGCAAACAGCCATTCGTGTCGATGTCGCCAAGCGCCCCTTTGGCCGTTTGAGAATCGATCCGGACGCCTGCAACGGCTGTGGCGCCTGTCTGGTCACCTGTCCGCAGGAAGTACTCCTTTTGAAAAGCGCCGGATACGAAACGGAGGCCGCATGAGCGAAATTGTCCATATTGCCAGCCTGCTCGTCCAGGCTCTGCCGGACAAGCGCGCTTCGATCGAAAGCGGAATCGAAAGGCTTGATGGCGCCGAAGTCGCTCATGCCGACGATCAGGGTCGCCTGATTGTAACCGTGGAAACGGCGAGCGAGGCCCAGATCGTCCAGGCACTTACTGAAATTCAGCTGCTTACCGGTGTTGTGAGCGCATCCCTTGTTTACCACCAGACCGACGGCGGGCCCGATAGTGCCCATGCCGACATCTGAGGAGACCCCTTATGAGCGAAATTAGCAGACGCGATGTCATCAAAGCGCAAGCCGTGGCCGCTGCCGCCGCGGCAGCAGGCGTTTCGGTGCCTGCAAATGCGCAAAACCTTATCACCGACGCGGAACTCACCGATCTGAAATGGTCGAAAGCACCCTGCCGGTTCTGCGGCACTGGTTGTTCGATCATGGTCGCCACCAAGGCCGGACGGGTTGTTGCGACCCATGGCGACGCAGAAGCGGAAGTGAACCGTGGCCTGAACTGCGTCAAAGGGTATTTCCTGTCCAAGATCATGTATGGGGAAGACCGTCTGACAACGCCGCTGTTGCGCAAGACCGACGGCAAATACGACAAGAACGGTCAGTTCACCCCGGTCAGCTGGGACGAAGCCTTTGATATCATGGCTGAAAAGTGGAAAGCCACGTTAAAGGAAAAAGGCCCGAAAGCGATCGGCATGTTCGGCTCGGGACAGTGGACGGTCTGGGAGGGATATGCTGCCTCGAAGTTGATGAAAGCCGGCTTCAGGTCCAACAATATCGACCCGAACGCCCGGCATTGCATGGCGTCCGCCGTGGTCGGCTTCATTCGCGCCTTCGGCATCGACGAACCGATGGGCTGCTACGATGACTTTGAAAATGCGGATGCCTTCGTTCTCTGGGGCTCAAACATGTCAGAGATGCACCCAATCCTCTGGACCCGGGTCACCGACCGTCGGCTCAGTCATCCGCATGTTAAGGTGGCGGTTCTGTCCACCTTCACGCATCGCAGTTTTGACCTGGCGGATATTCCGGCAATTTTCACTCCCCAGTCCGATCTCATCATCGCCAACTACGTCGCCAATCACATCATTCAGTCGGGCGCGGTCAATGAGGATTTCGTCTCCAAGCACGTGAATTTCCGGAAGGGTGATCAGGACATTGGATACGGGCTGCGTCCGGAAACACCGCTGGAACAGGCGGCCGCCAATCCCGGCAGCGGTGCGTCCAAACCGATGACGTTCGAGGAGTTCGCTGAATTCGTCAAACCCTACACCCTGGAGTTTGCAGCAGAACAATCAGGCGTTCCTGCGGAACAGCTCGAGAAGATAGCAAATCTCTATGCGGACCCGAATACCAAGGTCATGACACTCTGGACGATGGGCGTGAACCAACACACGCGCGGCGTCTGGATGAACAACCTCCTGTACAACATCCACCTTTTGACGGGAAAAATCTCTCAACCCGGCAATTCTCCGTTCTCACTGACCGGACAGCCATCTGCCTGCGGTACAGCCCGTGAAGTGGGTACATTCGCACACAGGCTGCCTGCCGACCTGCTCGTGGCCAACCCGGAACACCGGGCCTTTGCCGAAGAGATCTGGAAGCTCCCGGAAGGCACCGTTCCGGATTGGGTCGGTGCTCACGCTGTCCTGCAAAACCGGATGCTGAAAGACGGCGACATCAATTGCTACTGGGTTCAAGTCAACAACAACATGCAGGCCGC
Organism: Roseibium sp.; assembly: GCF_025698965.1. Taxonomy (GTDB): domain Bacteria; phylum Pseudomonadota; class Alphaproteobacteria; order Rhizobiales; family Stappiaceae; genus Roseibium. Next base: position 3,095 of record NZ_JAILWL010000380.1, on the reverse strand, counting down.
GCCCAACATGATGGAAGAAGGCCTACCCGGATATCGCAATCCGGATAACTTCATCGTTGTCTCCGACGCCTATCCCACCGTGACTGCAGAGGCAGCCGACCTGATCCTTCCCACTGCCATGTGGGTCGAAAAGGAAGGTGCTTATGGCAACGCGGAGCGCAGAACCCAGTTCTGGCATCAGCTTGTTGATGCGCCCGACGGGGCCAAATCCGACCTTTGGCAACTTGTCGAGTTTTCAAAACGTTTCACCACGGACGAAATCTGGCCGGCTGAAATTCTGGATGCCAACCCGGATTACAAAGGCAAGACGCTTTATGACGTTCTGTTTGCAAATGGACAGGTAGACGCCTTCTCCAACAGCGAGCTGAATGAGAACTACGCGAACCACGAAGCTGAGGACTTCGGCTTTTACATCCAAAAGGGCCTGTTTGAGGAATATGCACGGTTTGGACGCGGACATGGTCATGACCTTGCGGATTTCGACACTTATCACAAGGTTCGTGGCTTGCGCTGGCCGGTCGTCGACGGCAAGGAAACGCGCTGGCGTTACAATGGCGAGTACGACCCTTATGTGACGGACGGTGCCGAGTTCGAATTCTACGGCAAACCCGACGGCAAGGCTGTTGCCTTTGCCCTGCCCTACGAACCGCCTGCAGAGAGCCCCGACGGCGAGTATCCGTTCTGGCTGACCACCGGCCGTGTTCTGGAACATTGGCACTCCGGGTCCATGACCCAACGGGTACCGGAACTCTACAAGGCCATTCCGGACGCTCTGTGCTACATGCACCCAGACGATGCCGAGGAGCTTGGCCTGAGACGGGGATCGGAGATCAAGATCCAGTCCCGCCGCGGCGAGATGATCACCCGTGTGGAAACCCGGGGCCGGAACAAGCCCCCCAGAGGACTGGTGTTCGTACCCTGGTTCGACGCCCGGCAACTGATCAACAAGGTGACACTCGACGCAACGGATCCGCTGTCAAAACAAACTGACTTCAAGAAATGCGCCGTGCGCATCGAAGCTGTGTGAGGTTAGCCATGAAACGCTTTGCTCTTGCCATTGCAGCCCTTTTGGGACTTCTCGTCACCCTCGCCGCGGCCGAAGACAAGGTCGCCACTTTGCGGCCGGTCACGCCTCTTGCTGAAAGCGGAGAGGCAGCGCCGATGCCCAACGTGGTCAATACCGACATTCGCCAGGTACGGAACTATCCGGAACAACCGCCCCTGATCCCCCACAAGATCGACAACTATCAGGTCGACAAGAACTCCAACAAGTGCCTGACCTGCCACTCGCGTGCGGCCATTGAAACCAGTCAGGCGCCTATGGTTTCGATCACGCACTTCATGAACCGGGACAATCAGTTCCTGGCGTCCGTCACTCCCCGCAGATATTTCTGCAATCAGTGCCACGTGGTTCAAACGGATGCCCGGCCCTTGCTTGAAAACGAATTTGTCGATGTCGACGCCGTCCTTGAATATGTGAAATCCAAAGAGGGGGCCAACTGATGTGGGCCTTGATCAAACGGATTTGGGGTGTAGTCCGGCGGCCCAGTGTTCACTACAGCCTTGGCTTTCTGACCCTGGGCGGTTTCATAATGGGAGTTCTCTTCTGGGGGGCATTCAACACTGCGATGGAGCTCACCAACACGGAAACATTTTGCACCGGCTGCCATGAGATGCGGGACAATGTGTTTGCGGAGCTGAAGACAACTATCCATTACTCCAATCGTTCAGGCGTCCGGGCAACCTGTTCAGATTGTCATGTGCCGCACAACTGGACGGACAAGATCGCACGGAAAATGCAGGCGTCCAAGGAAGTCTGGGGCAAGATCTTTGGCACGATCAACACACGGGAGAAGTTTCTGGCGCATCGGCTGGAGTTGGCTCAGCATGAATGGGCCCGGCTCAAGGCCAACAACTCACTGGAATGCCGCAACTGCCATTCATCCGACTCCATGGACATCACCAGACAAAGTACGCGCGCAGCCGAGGCTCATGAGCGGTTTCTCTTTACCGGTGAAAAAACATGTATCGATTGCCACAAGGGAATTGCGCACCAGCTTCCCGACATGTCGCAGCAGTCAACCTGGATGGAAGCCCCGTCCGGAAAAGCGCTGGAAAATGCGACGGCCTTTTTGGAACAGCGTCAAAAAGAGACAAATTGATCACAAGTGGGACTATCAAAGCCGAAAAACAAAAAGGCTGGCCAAATTGGCCAGCCTTTTTTTGATCCGTATCGGTTTTGCTCAGGACATTGAAATATAGCTGCGCATTTGCTCGGCTTCGAGCTCCACCTGCGCAATTTTGAATTTCACAACGTCACCAATCGAAATCACCCCGGTCAATGCACCATCCTTGATAACAGGCATATGGCGGAACCGGCCCTGGGTCATGCGTGCCATGACTTCATTGACACTATTGTCCTCTGAACAGGTTATAACATCCTTGGTCATGACGGCGGATACAGGCAACGTCAGCGCCGAAGCGCCCTGAGTACCAATCACGCGCACGATGTCACGCTCGGAAATGATTCCCTCGATCGAGTTGTCACCCGAGCACACAACCACCGCACCAATCTTGTTCTTCGCAAGGGTTTCGCAAATTTCGCCCAACAGCGCGTCACTGCGCGCTGTAATCGTCTCGTGGCCTTTTCCACTTAAGATTGCGGCTACGGTCATCTAAGAGCACCTCCGATGGCTTCAATCAGCCCGTCATTCACGGGGTCGTCTCATCATGGCAAAAAATTCAGCGTGTGCAATCCTTTGACGCGAAGATGATGACCAAAAACGACTATCGCAGGTACCGCTGCACCGGATCAAAAACAGGAAACAGGGCGAGTCCGGCGACAAACCCTCCGATATGCGCCTGCCAGGCTACACTCGCCGGTTGCCCGGCCACCGGACCGCTCATCAACCCGAAAAAGAGGTTGAGGCCGAACCAGACGGCGACAAACACCAGAACCTGTTGATTTCGAAAGCATTCCGAGAGCGGTTGTGCGGGCACCAAATAACCTGTCTGGTCCGAGCGCCGGATTGCGCCCAGAGGTCCACCAAGTTCGAAGACGAAACGAAGCGCGCCTGCCATCTGCCCTGAAACGG
>NZ_JAILWL010000038.1 GCF_025698965.1 Roseibium sp. | reverse complement strand
GGTCTGAGAAGGTGGTCGAGGCTTTCATGTCCAGATGCTGCCTGTTCACACCATTCCAGAAGGCGATCGGTGGCATTTCAGGTTACTTCCTGGCGTCCTTCACACCAGTTGCGATGAAACTGATTGAAGAGAACCAGAAGAACCCCGCATGGGCCATCGCGCGTCAATTGAAGCTGGTGGTACCCAAAGACGCCAGGAAACCCTTGTCCGGAGAAAAGTCCGTTGGTCTCGGTCCGTTTTTTGACCCCGAAACCAACAAGATGACTGGCGGCGTGATCAACACGTTTTCATCCTTGGCATTTGCCGAAACCACATATGGCTTGCTGCGCGTTGAAAACATGTTCGGCCCGGTCAGCGTCATGAACCAGCGTTCTGCCGATAACCGTCGTTGCATAAACGAGTGGCTGGCAGGCCAGACCCTGCTCGAACCAGGCGTTGACAATGCGGACAAACGCGGCGCCGCCGTGACCCTGCTCAGGATCAACGACCCCGACATCACCGATCCGACCATTCATAACCGCATTGTCCAGCGCTCGAAACAGCTTCTGGGATATGAGGGGCTGACGCATCCGAACGGTTGGCACGAACCAGGCCTGGATGCTGCCCGCTACGTAAATGCGTTCCCGGGTACGCCTGGCGACTACCGGGCATGGATCGGTGGGATCCGCGGCACCGATGACATCGTCGCTTTGCTTGAAAACATTTCCTATGCGTATTACCGCGCCAAGAATGTCGTCCTGGAAGAAATCCTGACTGAAACCGGCACGGCCTTCGAAGCTGAAGAAACCGGTCAATCGGATAAGCGCAGGGATGATCCGAACCGCGCCTACCGCATCCTGATCGCAGATCTGGTCGGATTGAAATTCGACGCTGATGGCAAGCCCGATCCCTCCGGAGTCAAGGCTCATATCGAAGCTCGGGGAGGCACTTTCACCCAGGGCAGCTGGAATGGATCGGACCTGCCAGCCGGCCAGCATTTTTTCTATATGCCTGATCTCAGCACGCATGAAGAACTGACGGCGGCCTGCTGCGACGGTCAGTATGACGCTGTAATCGCGGCAGCGACCTTCTTGCCCGAGAATGCAACCTTCCAGGAAGGCGGGGTACGCATCGGCGCCGGTACCGGCAACATGGCCTGCGCCTGCTGGGGTGGAGGAAACGGCACGGGCGGCACTGCCCCGTTGATGAACACGCCGAGTTTCAACAGCCGGGCGACCGCACAGATGGTGATGAAGTCGCTGCTGAAGGTGATGCCTGACCTCAATGTCACTGAAATGCACGAGCGTGTGGTCCGGGGTGACTTCGACACCGGCAAGCATCTGCGTGACTATCCGACCGAGAAACTGGAAGGAAAGCGGCTTGGTGTGATCGGTTATGGCAACATCGGCCGCGAAGTTGCAAAATTGGCCAAGGCCTTCGGAATGACCGTCGCCGTCTATGCAAGAGAGCGGCACAGGCAGTGGATAGAGTCGGAAGGCTTTGTCTACGCTGCCTCCCCCGAAGAGGCCGCTGCGGGGGCCGACGTTCTTTCGCCGCACACCGGGCTTGGCCCCAAAGGAACTGATGGCGTCTTCGCAAATGCGGGACTGGTCGGCGCATCGGTCCTGAACGCCATGAACAATGGCGCCGTTCTCATCAACTACGATCGCGGCGAAGTCGTTGATGCAGAGGCTCTGGGCAACGCTCTTGCAAGCGGCAAGGTTCGCTTTGCCGCTATTGATGCAGATCTCTTCATTGCCGACGACGGAAGCCTGTTTGGTCCGATGGTTCCCTATCGCCCTCTGATCGAGACCTATCCGGACCGTCTTGAGCTTCTTCCGCATGCTGCAGCAGATACCGAACACTCGTCCCGTGTCGAAGGTGCCAAGCAGGCGGTGGACCAGATCCTGTCGGCAATTCGCTACCGCAAAATCATCAACGCCAAGGGAGACATACCGGCCGGTTATGCAAGTGAAGGCGCCCAAACCGTGCCTGGAGTCGGTGCGGTATCAGGTGAGAACATCGCCAAAGCCGCAGAAAACGACGCTGCGCTGTCGAAGCTGCGACAGGCGTCCGAAACGCTGGCAGCAATCTGGGGTGCGGTCGAAGCTACCCGTGATCCTGTTCGCAGGGCAGAACTGATCGAACGTCACGGTGAGGAACTCACGCTTGCCGCCAACACGCTCCAGCGCGAGTGCGACGCGTTTGGTCTGTTTGGCCGCTATGAAGATTGATTGAAATACGCAAGCTGGACTGCATCCCGTTTTCATTAAGCGAAAGCCTGATGCGGTCCGGCATCTCCTGATACGGGGTAATTTGGAAAAGTACTTTTGCATTTTCTCCAATTATCCAGATGCGTTCAGGGCACTCCTATTAGCGCAACCTGTTGAAATATTTGAAAGAAGGGAAATGTAAGTCATTTTCTCTTCGGCACTGGACGTTTTTCGCGCCGGGACAGTCCCCGATTGTTGCTTGTGCCCAGGTCGCTCGATTGGTAAGAAAATTATACCAATGCGCAAGCGCGCATAAAAAGGCCATTGGGAGTGCAGGCGTGAACCTTTCTGATTGCAACAATTTCCAAGACTTCCGGAAACTCGCCAAAAAGCGTCTTCCTGGTCCGATCTTTCACTACATCGACGGCGCAGCCGACGACGAGGTTACCTATCGTCGCAACACCGAAGCCTTTGAGACCTGTGATCTGGTACCAAACGTGCTTGCCGGCGTGGAAAACGTTGACATGAGTGTGGAGGTGATGGGCCAGAAACTGGACATGCCGATCTATTGCGCGCCGACAGCCCTGCAACGCCTCTTTCATCATGATGGTGAACGCGCAGTAGCCCGTGCGGCAAGCAAATACGGAACGATGTTCGGCGTATCCTCGCTCGCGACCGTGACGGTCGAGGAAATCTCGAAAATTGCCAACACACCAAAGATGTTCCAGTTCTATTTCCATAAGGACCGGGGCTTGAACGACGCCTTGCTGGAGCGGGCACGCGATGCAAATTTCGAAGTCATGGCTCTGACCGTTGACACCATCACCGGCGGCAACCGGGAACGTGACCTCAGGACCGGCTTTACGTCACCGCCGAAACTCACCCTGGGGTCCATGCTCAGTTTTGCAACACACCCCATGTGGGCGTGGAACTTCTATACCAAACCCAAATTCGACATGCCTCACCTGTCCGGCTACGTAAGCGAAGGCACCAATGTTGCAGTGTCGGTCGGCAACTATTTCTCAACGATGCTCGATCAGTCCATGAACTGGAAAGACGCAGAAGAGCTTTGTGCCAAATGGAACGGTCAATTTGCATTGAAAGGCATCATGAGCGTTGAGGATGCCAAACGCGCGGTGGATATCGGCTGCACCGGGATCATGGTGTCGAACCACGGCGGCAGGCAGCTTGACGGCTCACGCAGTCCATTCGATCAACTTGCCGAAATCGTCGATGCGGTCGGCGACAAGATAGACGTCATTTGTGAAGGCGGTATTCAGCGCGGCACTCATGTGCTCAAGGCCCTTTCCGTCGGCGCGAAGGCGTGTTCGGGTGGACGGCTCTATCTATATGCTCTGGCGGCAGCCGGTCAGGCCGGGGTCGAGCGGGCTCTGGGTAACCTGCGGACGGAGATCGAGCGCGACATGAAACTCATGGGGATCACCAGCCTCGACCAGCTGAACCGAGACAATCTTCGGTTCAGAAACAAGGACTAGGTCAAACCTTCATAAAATAATTTGCTGCTGAGGTGCGCTACGCGTTTTGCCAGGCATTTTGGCAGCACCTCCAGAACTCTTCCGCAACCGGACTGAGACGACGGTCCGGATTGCGTATCATGCGGAGTTGACGCTGCGCGACCGGATCGCAAGGGCGCGCGAAGCCAATCTCTTCTGATTGATGCGCAATCGCACCTTCAGGAAGAATGGTCGCGCCGAGACCTTCTCGAACAAATGACAGCAACGCCGTGGTGTTTCTTGCCTCCAGCGTGCAATTTGCCAGGACTTCCCTGACAGTTGCGTTCTCGACCAATGCGCAAAGGGCATTGCCGATAAAGGGCTCAAGTCGTGCAAACGACCAGCTTGGCTGTTTGCCTGCCCTGATTTTCTGCGAAATCTCACCGCCCTGGCGAAACACGATGCCAAGATCATCCTGTAACACGACGGAACCTTCTTCGGGTGCGTCCGGTGTCGTTGTGACAATCCCGATGTCGGCTTCTTCAAGCCGAATGCGTCGGCGAACGGACCGGCTGTCGGCATCGCTGATTTCCAGCCGGACAAGGGGATGTTGTTGAGAAAACGCGGAAATCCGTTCAGGCAGCATTGTCACGGTCGCTGACGGAACCGTTACGATGCGAACCGTCCCGGCGGTGGAAGACACATATCGGCGGATCGCCTCCTGGCTCCGGTCGAACGTGTCCGTCGCATTCGTGCTCTCCGCCAGAACCAGTTCCCCCAAAGGCGTCAGCCTGTTCTTTCGGTCGGTCTCAAACAGGGGGGCGCCGAGCTCCTCCTCGAGTTGAGCCAGCATCATTGAAAGCGCGGACGGTGTCCGCCCAAGCGCGTCCGCGGCTCCCGCAAGCGTTCCCTGTTCCGCAACCGTTCGAAACACCCGCAGCATTCCCAGCTTGATAGCCATTTCAATTTTCCTGAAAAAACATTCAGAACTTCAAGATTGTCTGAAATTCGATCTGCTGTCTAGATGAATTCAACAAACTTGAGAGGCATCATGACTGCAAATAACGGGATCTATATTGCCGGCCGCTGGGAAAACGGCACGACCGCGATCGAGAACCGGAACCCCTCCGACCTTTCAGACATCATCGGAACCTACGGCCAGGCAAACGCGGACCAGTTGGACGAAGCGCTGTCCGCCGCCCGTGCCGCGCAACCGGTCTGGTGGCGCGCCGGTGTCCAGAAACGACATGACGTGCTCATGGCAATCGGTACCGAACTGATGGCAAGGGCCGAAGAAATCGGACGTCTTCTGTCCCGCGAAGAAGGCAAGCCGCTCGCCGAAGGCAAGGGCGAGGTTTATCGGGCAGGTCAGTTCTTCACCTATTTTGCAGCGGAAGCCCTGCGTCTGCACGGAGATCTGGCTGAAAGCGTCCGCCCCGGCATCGAGATTGATGTGCGCCGTGAAGCGGTCGGCGTTGTTGCCATCGTCAGTCCCTGGAATTTTCCCGTCGCCACTCCCGCCTGGAAAATTGCCCCAGCCCTCGCCTTCGGCAATGCCGTCGTCTGGAAACCGGCAAACATTACTCCTGCCAGCGCAGTTGCCCTGACCGAGATCATCAGCCGCCAGGACATTCCGGCAGGACTATTCAACCTGGTCAGCGGGCCGGGTCGTGACGTCGGGCAGCGCCTGATCGAGAGCCCTGCCGTTGATGCCATCAGCTTTACCGGATCTGTTCCCGTCGGCCGTTCCATCGCCGCCGCCGCCGTCACCAACATGACCAAGGTTCAGATGGAAATGGGATCGAAAAATCCCATGCTGGTGATGGACGACGCGGATCTGGACCTGTCCGTTGCGCACGCTGCGAACGCGGCGTTTGGTGGAACCGGGCAGAAATGCACCGCCGCCAGCAGGCTGATCGTTCATGAGAATATTCACGACGCCTTCGTTGAGCGTCTTGTCGACGCCGCAAAGGCCCTTCGGGTTGGACATGCGTTGGAAGACGGCACGCAGATCGGTCCGGTCGTAAGCGAAAGCCAACTCAAGCAAAATCTCGACTACATTGAAATCGGCTGCAACGAAGGTGCCGAACTTCTGTGTGGTGGCAATCGTCTTGAGCGACCTACCGACGGCTACTTCATGGCACCTGCCGTCTTTGCGAACACCCGCAATGACATGCGCATCAACCGCGAGGAAATGTTCGCCCCGGTGACCAGCGTCATCAAGGCAGGCAGCTACGAGGAAGCGCTCGCTATCGCCAATGACAGCGAGTTCGGCCTGACCGCCGGTATCATGACCGGGTCGCTTGCGCGCGCATCGCACTTTCGGGCAAACATGCGCGCAGGCTGTGTCATGGTGAACCTGCCGACCGCCGGCACCGACTATCATGTTCCCTTCGGTGGTCGAGGTTCGTCATCGTTCGGTCCGCGTGAACAGGGTCGTTATGCGGCCGAGTTCTATACATCGGTCAAAACCGCATATGTTGCTGCCGGAGATGTGTCATGACCGGCGGCCCTCTGATCGACGGGCTTCAATATGCCAAGTGGTCCGAGAAGATTTTCCGGCAATTACGCGAAGGTGGCGTGGACGCGGTCCACGTCACGATCACCTATCACGAGAATTTTCGCGAAACCGTTCACAACATCGAACAGTGGAACCGGTGGTTTGAAACCTATCCTGATCTGATTTTCCAGGGCCGGACAGGATCGGATGTCGAGCTGGCGAGGCAGACTGGCCGGACGGCAATCTTCTTTGGTTCGCAAAATCCATCCTGCATGGAAGACGATATCGGCCTGGTCGAGATCCTGCACACGCTTGGACTGCGGTTCATGCAGCTGACATACAACAATCAGTCTCTTCTGGCATCCGGCTGTTATGAAAGCGAAGACACCGGCATTACCCGCATGGGCCGGGAAGTCATTGCGGAAATGAACCGGGTCGGACTGGTTGTCGACATGAGCCATTCCGGCGAGAGATCGACGCTCGAGGCGGTCGAACATTCGAGCCGGCCGATTGCAATCACGCATGCCAATCCAGCCAGTTGGCACACGGCCCTGCGCAACAAATCCGAGACGGTGCTGCGGGCATTGAGCCAAAGCGGCGGCATGCTCGGCTTTTCGGTCTATCCGCATCACCTGAAGGGTGGCAACGCCTGCCGACTGCAGGACTTTTGCGAAATGATCGCGCGCACTGCGGATCTGATGGGTGTTCATCAGATCGGGATCGGTACCGACCTCTGTCAGGATCAACCCGACAGCGTAGTGGAATGGATGCGGGTCGGACGCTGGACCAAGTCGATTGACTACGGCGAAGGATCGGCAGCGGCTCCGGGTTTCCCCGACATGCCTGACTGGTTCTCAGACAACAGACACTTCAACCGGATTTCCGAAGGACTGAAAGCCGTCGGAATGACCTCGGAGGAGGTCAACGCAGTCATGGGAGAAAACTGGCTGCGTTTCTTCGAAACAAGCTTTGGCGGATCTGCAGACCAGACGAGAAAGGTTCCGCGCGCGGCTGAATAGGTCAACTTTTTGGGAGGAAAAAATGACCGACGTAACTGAAAACGGCCGGGTAAATACCGGTCAGGGTCTTGTCGACAAACCGCTATTTGCGGTGACCGGCGGGTTCATTCTCATTTTCTGCGCCTATGCGCTCATCGACATTGAAGGCCTATCCGCACTGGTGGACTGGGGTTTTGGCGTTTCAGCGCAGTATTTTGGCCTTTACTGGCAGATCCTGCTTCTTGCGACATTCCTGATCGGAATCCTCATCTGTTTCCTGCCAGGCAGCCGCACGATTATGGGTAAGCTTGCGACCCCGGAATTCACGACATTCCAATGGGGTTCCATGATCATGTGCACCCTGCTTGCCGGTGGTGGCGTATTCTGGGCGGCAGGAGAGCCGATCGCCCATTATCTGTCCTCGCCTCCATTGTTCGGCGATCTCAGCGCCGACCCTCAGGCCCGAGCCGATGCGGCCCTGGCGCAATCGTTCCTCCATTGGGGCTTCCTTGCCTGGGCAATTCTCGGCTCGCTGACAACGGTCATGCTGATGCACTATCACTATGACAAGGGCCTGCCGCTGGCACCGCGAACGCTGCTTTACCCGGTTTTCGGCGACCGCGCGCTCAACGGCCCGATCGGCCTGATCGCCGATGCCAGCTGCATCATTGCCGTTGTTGCCGGAACGGTTGGTCCGATCGGCTTCCTCGGTCTGCAGATGTCATACGGCCTGAACGCCCTGTTCGGCATTCCGGACACTTTCGCAACGCAAGCGGTCGTCATACTTGCACTTGCCGGCATTTACACTGTTTCCGCAATCACGGGCCTCTCCAAAGGGATCCAGTTGCTGTCCAAGCTGAACATCCTGCTGGCCTTCGCGCTTCTGGCCTTCATGCTGCTTGCCGGGCCGACATTGGCAATTTTCGAAGGTTTCTTCGGGGGCTTCGGCACCTACCTGTCGAATTTCTTTTCCCTGACAATGTACCGCGGTGACTCCGGCCTCTTCGGCGCACCGGGCTGGCTTGGCTGGTGGACGGTCTTCTTCTGGGGCTGGTTCCTGGGATACGGCCCACTGATGGCAATCTTCATCGCACGTGTCAGCCGCGGACGCTCGATCCGTTCGATCATCATCATGCTGTCGATCATTGCGCCGGTCGTCACCAACTTCTGGTTCACCATCATCGGTGGATCCGGGATTGCCCTGGAACAGTTGACGCCAGGTGTCATTTCCGGACCGTTTGAGGGGTTCAATCTGCCGGCGGGCCTGCTGGCCATCACACAGGCAATGCCTCTCGGCTTCCTGCTGTCCCTCCTGTTCCTGATCCTGACCATGATTTTCGTGGCGACAACCAGTGACTCCATGAGCTTCGTCATTGCGACCGCAATGTCCAATGATGCCCCGTCAACGGCATTGCGTGCATTCTGGGGACTGGCAATGGGTGTCATGGCGCTCATTCTGATCTCGACCGGATCAGGCGGCATCGGCAAGCTTCAAAGTTTCATCGTTGTAACCGCCGTACCCGTCTCGCTGGTGCTGCTGCCGTCCATCTGGGACGCGCTGCGCATCACTCTGGCCCTCGGCCGCAAGTAAGACGTCGCTCCCGGGTGGAACGTCCATCCGGGAGCTGCATCAAGACCGGTACTGGAGTAACGTTGAAATGCCGTTGCAAGAACTGGATATCAAACCAATGCACAACGGAAACTGGAGATCCCCTGCAGAAGTGATGCGTTTGACACGCATGGGATCTGCACATCCAACAAGATTGTCATTCCTGCGCGTGCTTTTGAGACGTATTCAGGACGAAGGTTGGCAATTCACCCGCCCAGTCTGGGATTTGGACGACAGGGGCGTTGGACGAGCTGTCTATTGTGCGATCGGACCTGAGCGTACCTATTCTCTCGTTGCCTTTGCGCACGATCTGCCGGAAGACATGCGCTCGGATCGCGTCATCGCAACGGCCTGGGACGCCACATTCGCCCTGTTCGATGGAGTCCCCACACCCGAGGATCTGGATCGTCTGGAAAAGAACGTTCCCTATCAGGAGGCCGGCCGGGTCTCGATCAAGGAACTGTCGCTGAGCCGTGCGAACAGATCTGTCCGGTTGTTCAATCACGTGGTTGAGCGCCTGTCCTGTGGGGAACAACCGGACGTCGAAGAAATTGAAGCTGTCGGATACCTCATGCGCACGACCGCGGTCTACGGTGCAGGCAAATTCGGTGCGGCCGACCACGAAGTCATTCGCGATCGCGCAGAATTCAAGGCCCCGTTTCAGGCCGAAATGCTGTCTGTCTGGCTGACCCGGCAGTTCTGCGCCGATATTGTCGAACATCTTGCAGTGAGCAAGGGTGGAGACCGGGCGACACGGCTTGCCCCCGACCTCAAGGCAAGACTTGGGGTCGGCAATTCGACCGGTCTCGGCATGGCTCCGTTCATCATTCGCCATCCCGTTCTCCTGAACAACTGGGTGATGGCGCGTGAAGAGGCCCTTGCCCGAGTTCGCAATTTGGACGAAGCAGATCAGGAGGCCATCTCCAGCCTGCACAAGGCGTTCGCCGAAGCAAAGGTCAACCTGTCTCAATGGCGTTCCGAGCACGCCCTTCAAGTCGCCAAGCTGGATGATCTGAAACAGGACTTCAAATTACTTCAGGAGAAGCTCCAGGCCTTCCCGGAAGCAACACAAAAGCCATGGGACGACTTGTGGTGCTGGGGTCAAAAAGCCCTGTCAGTTGAGGGTCAGGAAGCTCTCCTCTCGCTGATACTGGAGCCTCACGGCGACCTTGTCGACGGCCTCGCAGACTGCATGAGCGCAGAGGAATCCGGCTCTTACCGTATCAACGGCGCCATGGAGACGGCACATCTTCGAAACCTGCTTGAACAGCATTATGGCTGGGCGTTGTCCATCGATTTCACCAAGTCTGAAAATGCCGCGCGCTTCTGGTACGTATCTGAAGAAAAGCTCGAGCCGCGTCTCGGAGAACGCGAACTGGACGATGGATCTGAACTCGAACAGCCCCTGTGCATTGCCCGGCTTGCCAGCGAACTCTACATCCGGCTGTCCGAGACACAAGACGACGAAAGTGTTGCTGCCTTTTTGCTTCGCTTTCCCGAACACCGGTTCATCGTGCGCCGGGTCCAGCTCGTCGACACCTACCCTTTCGCCGAAGTTCAAGACAACCTGATTGCAGACGACATGCTTCCCATCGACCTGATGCGTTGCAAACTGGCCTTTTTCGGCGCAACCCATTTCGACCCACGCTCCGACAAGTGGGTGCGTATCTGCCTCTTCCAAGGCGACCCATATCCGCTGGATCCAGCCGAAACTACGGAGAATGTTCATGGAAAAGCATAATCCGGTTGGCGAAGTCGTGACGACGTCCGTGTCCAGAACAGATCCGGTCCAAATGTCCAAGAACGAGGTTTCTGCTTTGTGTTTCAAGGCAGCACGCGGTGCCGGCATGAGTTGGGGACTGGCCGAAGAGGCGGGATTTGCTGCGGCCTGGCTCCATGCGCAAGGATTTGACGGTCCTGGGAATCTGGCCTCGCATCTGAATTTCGCCACTGGCATGGCCTGGCGGGACATTTGTCCTCAGGTCCGGCCCGGACAATGGAGTGCCAGCTCATCGGTGCCACTTTGTCCGGTGGCGGTTGGAGCGACACTGGCCGACCACGCAGGCTTGCCGGAAACCCGGCTCGCAGAGGCAGGGCTGATGACCGGACCGGTCAGTCATCCGCTTCTCGTTCTCCCCTTTCTAGCAGCCGTCGCCCAAGCCATCGGCAAAGACCTGAGCGTGACCTGTCTTGGACAAAAGACCGGCGTGACCGCCGATGGACGGGTTCTTGGGGAAGTTGTTGCGCTGTCGGCGGGTGAAGCGTGTGAACTGAACATCCGGATCGAAACGCTTGAAGTTGATCGTCCCGCCCCACGCGAAGCGCTCCCCGTCGATCTGGATACGATCGAACAGCTCAACATCTTCGCCCTGAGAACCACTGTACCGCCTTCCGAACGTTCCCGTGCCGGTGCGGGCTCTCTTGCGAGCGACAATGACTGATCAGAGGAAATATACGTGACAGACGTACAGGTTTTATCACTGCAGGAAATCGAAGATCTGGCTCAGCGCGCGCTGGTGAACGCAGGAACATCTCCGGAAAATGCGCGTCCGCTTGCCCTTGCCACCGCGGAAACCGAAGCGAGCGGAATCGCCAGCCATGGACTGGCCTATATCCCGATTTACTGCGAACACGTGCAATGCGGCAAGGTTGATGGTCAGGCGCAGCCGGTCCGGTCCCAACCCGCACCGGCCGTTATCACAGTGGACGCGGCAACCGGCTTTGCCCACCCGGCAATCGACCTGGGCTTCGACAAACTTGTTCCGGCTGCCAGAGAATACGGTGTCGCGGCACTGGCCTTGCACAATTCCTACAATTGCGGCGTTCTGGGATGTCATACGCGGCGGCTGGCTGAAGAAGGACTGATGGGGATCGGTTTCACAAACGCGCCGGCTTCTATTGTTCCGGTTGGCGGATGCCGAGCCGTTGTCGGCACAAATCCATTCTCGATCGCAGCACCGGACAGTGATGGTTCGGCTGCGATCCTGATTGACCAAAGCGCCAGCGTGATAGCCAAAAGCGAAATCACGAAACATGCACGCGAGGGCCGCCCCATCCCGCCGGAATGGGCGCTCGATTCAGACGGACAGCCCACAACAGACCCTGACCTCGCGCTCAAAGGCTCAATGGCACCAAGCGGTGGCTACAAGGGCGTCGGCGTTGCACTTATGGTCGAGTTGATGGCAGCTGCGATGACCGGAGCGACCCTGGGCTTCAATGCCAGTCCCTTTTCCGGCACCAAAGGCGGTCCACCCAAAACCGGTCAGTTCTTTCTGGCAATCGATCCAGGTGCGACATCCACCGGCCTGTTCGCGGAAAGGCTCGCGACACTTGTTGAAGAAATGCGGGACCAGCCCGGTGTTCGCGTACCCGGTGACGGACGGAACGCGGCGCGCCGCCGCGCCAAACGAAAGGGTGTCGAGGTCAGTTCCGCAACGCTGGAGAAAATCGGCAAGTGGCTTTAACGCAGATACCGGAGCACCTGCAGGCCCTTCAAACGACGAACCATCAAACCAACAGACGTAATTTCTGAAAGACAAGGAAACAGGATGCTTGTATCGCATCATCAACCCGGCTCGCGCATGAGCCAGGCCGTTCGTGTCGGCGACATCGTTTTTCTGGCTGGCCAGATACCCCAGGACCTGAATGGAGACATCACCGTCCAGACCCGAGAAGTACTTCAAGGCATTGATCGCGTCATGGCTGAACTCGGCGGCAACAAGTCAAATGTCGTCTCGGTGCAGGTCTGGCTCTCTGATATGTCTGATTTTCAGGGAATGAACGCAGTCTGGGACGAATGGGTCGACAAAGCGTCTCCACCGGCACGCGCCACCGGAGGTGTCGCCCTGGCACGCCCCGGCATGAGGGTCGAAATGATCGCAACAGCGCATCTTTGATCCTCCCCGCTTCCTGGAGCATCTCCATTGAATGTTGGAATTGCTTTAGAATTCGGCAGACGGCGCCAGGTGAAACGGCGCCGTCAGAACTCCCCTCTCTTACTCTCCGGTTGCTGAGAGGAATAATAATAGACAATCGCCTGTGCCCGGTTTTTCACCGCCAGCTTTTCATAGATATTCGACAGGTGAAATTTGACCGTGTTGGTCGAAATCTGCAGCGTTTTAGACAATTCCCGGTTGGACATGCCATTGGCCAGAGATTCCAGAAGGACACGTTCCTTGCGAGACAGACTGTGGATCGGATCCTGCTGCATCTGACGGACATCGATGAATGGAAAAACCATTTTCCCGGCCGCGACATCGACGCATGTCTCCAACAGGTTCTCAACCTCCCCCGAACTTGACGTGAACCCCGCAGCACCGGCCTGCATTGCCCGTCTGGGAAGATCACCGGCAGCATCACCATAAACAACGAAACGAGGTGCGGTTTCGTTCTCGCGCAACACTTCTATCAGTTTCGCGCCTCCAAGTACCGGCAGGTTCCACTCGATGACCCCCACCTGCACCGGAACGCGCATGGCAAGGCCGAGAAATCCTTCGGCCGTGGCAGACGTTGCCACCAGCGAAAAGCGTTTATCCTGTTCGAAAATCTCCGACATCGCGGAAAGCACCAACGGATTGCTGTCTGCCAGCATGATGTTGATCGGTGTCCCGGATTCCACAACCATCTGATTTCCCGCCTGTATTTGGAAAATACTACCCAAATATACAGTGTAATGATTGGTAGAAATGCGATTTTACGCCAAAATAGGTAGGTATTTCGCCACCCGAATAGATACCCAAAAGCAGTAGTAACTTACGTTGTGCGTCCAGGTGATCCTGGGGTTTCCTCACTCTCAAGACAACAGGCAGGCTGCAAGGCCTGAAGAGGCGAGGACACCAATTGATGACAAACCGGATCTACCCACGGCTGGCAATTCCAGAGACACTTGCCGCAGGCCCCGGTCCCGGCAATACGGACGAACGTGTGCTCCAGGCATTTGCCGGCGCGGGTGTCGCCGACCACATGCAGGCCGATGTCCTGCGAGGCATGATCGAGTGCAAGCATATGCTGCGCCAAATCTGGGGCACGCAAAACACTTACACGTTTGCAGTTGCCGGAACCGGCTTCAGTGGCCTGGATGTAATGTTTTCCGCCGTCATGCCCGGTGACAAGGTGGTCGCCTTTTCAAACGGCACCTTTTCCGGCATCGACGCGCTGACACTGCGGATCAAGGCTGCCACCCAGGCCGAATTGGCAGAGGCTCCCCTCAATCCCGATGCTGCAAGCGTGACCGTGATTGATGTACCGCACGGAGAGTCTGTGACCGGCAATATGGTGGAGGCAGTGCTGGCTGAGCACAGCCCGAAATGGGCCTTCATGGCGCATTGGGAAACCGGTTCGGGTCGTATCAACGACATCAGGGGTTTCTCCGATGCCTGCGAACGTCATGGAGTTCTGGGGCTTGTTGACGCCGTTTCCTCGCTTGGTGTCGAAAATTTCTCGATTGACGATTACCCGGGCATAGTCGGGTGGGCGTCTTGCCCTCAAAAAGGGTTGTGCTGCCTCCCCCTCACCTACGCACCGGTGAGTTTCCGCGATGCCTATATCGATAGTTTGAACGCAACCGGAGCCTACACTTATGTGCATAACCCAATCTTCGAGGCACGCCATTGGGGCATTGTCGACGGGGCCGACGTCGAGAAAGGCACCTATCACCGCACCCATTCCGGTTATGCGGTCGCCGCCTTTCATGAATCGCTTCGCCTCACCCTGCAGGAGGGACTTTCCGGTCGGGCTTCATCCTACAGCTCGCATGAAGCCGCACTTCGCGAAGCGGTCACCGCCATGGGATGTGAGGTGACTTCGAACATGACCAGCCTTCTGGTGCTGAACCTGCCGGAAAGTCTGGCAGGCCGTGAGATGGAACTGGTGCAGAATTGCCGGGCGGCCGGTTTCGGAATCTGGCCCACGCTCTCGGAACCGATCCAGATCCGCATCGGCATTTTGAACCAGTTGCGCGCCAGCGCCATTCAGGACATCGCCAACCGGTTTGCCGATGCGATGCGCGCCTTGGGAACAGACATCGACCAGACGGCAATCGATACGATCCTTGCCAGACATTATGCACCCGCCGCCGCTGCGCAATAGGAGGTCTCCATGGATATTCACGAGTATCAAGCCAAGGAAATACTGTCGCGTTTCAACGTCGAAGTGCCGAAGGGCGCATTGGCATACAGCCCCGAGCAGGCCGCCTATCGAACACACGAGCTGGGCGGCGACAAGTGGATTGTCAAGGCGCAGGTCCATGCGGGAGGCCGCGGCAAGGCCGGTGGTGTAAAGCTCTGTCAGTCTCAGGACGAGGTTTATGACGCCTGCAATGACATGTTCGGGCGCAAGCTGGTCACACATCAGACCGGGCCCCAGGGCAAGGGCATCTACCGGGTCTATGTCGAATCCGCAGTGCAGATCGATCACGAGATTTATCTAGGTTTTGTGCTGGACCGGTCCAGCCAGCGGGTAATGATCGTCGCCTCCACGGAAGGCGGCATGGAGATCGAGGAAATTTCGGCGGACCGACCGGAGAGCATCGTTCGTTCAACCGTTGAACCGGCTGTCGGCCTGCAAGAATTTCAGGCCCGCGAGATTGCCTTCAATCTGGGAATCGAGCCGGGGCTGGTCCAGCACATGGTGCGTACGCTGCAGGGATGCTACCGCGCCTTTCTGGAGTTCGACGCCACAATGGTCGAGATCAATCCACTGGTCGTCACCGGCGACAATCGTGTTGTGGCACTTGATGCCAAAATGAGCTTTGACGACAATGCACTGTTCCGTCACCCGCAGATCAGCGAATTGCGAGACAAATCCCAGGAAGACCCGCGCGAAAGCCGCGCTGCCGACCGCGGTCTGTCCTATGTCGGTCTAGACGGCAATATTGGCTGCATCGTCAACGGCGCCGGATTGGCGATGGCAACCATGGACACAATCAAGCTTGCAGGAGGCGCACCGGCGAATTTTCTCGATATCGGCGGCGGGGCCTCGCCCGAACGCGTGGCCAAGGCATTCCGCCTTGTCCTTTCCGACGACAATGTGCAGGCCGTATTGGTCAATATTTTCGCCGGCATCAACCGCTGCGACTGGGTAGCCGAAGGTGTCGTGCTGGCGCTGAAAAGCCTCCAGCTCGACATTCCAGTCGTAGTCCGCCTGGCTGGAACCAATGTCGAGGAAGGTCAGAAAATCCTTGCAAAATCCGGTCTGCCGATCATCCGCGCAACGTCGCTGATGGAAGCCGCCGAACGTGCCGTCGGCGCATGGCAGAACGATCTTGTTCAGGCCACCAAAATGAGGGCAGCTCTATGAGTATTCTTCTTGACCGGGACTCCCGCGTTCTCGTACAGGGCATCACCGGACGCATGGCCCGATTTCACACTCAGGAGATGCTGCAATACGGTACGAATGTCGTCGGTGGCGTCGTGCCAGGCAAAGGTGGAGAAACGGTCGATGGTGTACCGGTCTTCAATACCGTGAAACAGGCTGTTGAGGCGACGGGAGCCGACACAAGTCTGGTTTTCGTTCCGCCGCCGTTCGCCGCAGATTCAATCATGGAAACGGCTGATAGCGGCATTCGCTACTGTGTCTGTATTACCGACGGTATTCCGGCGCAGGACATGATCCGCGTGAAAAGATACATGTACCGTTATCCACGCGAAAGGCGCATGGTGCTGACCGGCCCCAATTGCGCTGGAACGATCAGTCCCGGCAAGGCTCTCCTTGGCATTATGCCCGGCCATATCTATCTGCCAGGCCACGTCGGCATCATAGGTCGATCCGGAACACTCGGCTACGAAGCTGCCGCACAGTTGAAGGCGCACGGCATCGGTGTATCCACGAGTGTCGGCATCGGCGGTGACCCGATCAACGGCTCCTCCTTCAAGGACATTCTGGAACGCTTCGAGCAGGATGAGGACACGCATCTGATCGCCATGATCGGCGAGATCGGCGGCCCGCAGGAAGCGGAGGCAGCAGAATATATCCGTGACCATGTCAGCAAACCCGTCGTGGCCTATGTCGCCGGATTGACGGCACCCAAAGGCCGCACAATGGGTCATGCTGGTGCGATTATCTCGGCCTTTGGTGAAAGCGCGTCGGAGAAAGTGGAAATTCTCTCAGCTGTAGGCGTGACGGTTGCAGCAAATCCGGCAGTTATCGGCGACACAATCGCCAATGTCATGAAGGAGGCAGCGTGATGGCAAGACCTTCAGTCATGGTCACTCACCGTTGGCCTGCGCCCGTTGAAGCCCGGTTGTCGGAAAGCTTTAACGCGGTTTTCAACACCAGCGACAGGCCTTTGTCACCAGCCGAGATCCGCGAAGCGCTCACCACTTATGATGCAGTCCTGCCCACGGTGACGGACCGCATCAGTGCGGAAGCCCTGGATGTTCGGACCTCAAAGGCGAAAATCCTTGCCAATTATGGCGTCGGCTACAGTCATATTTGTGAAGACGCCGCCCGTAACCTTGGACTGACCGTGACCAACACGCCGGATGTACTGTCGGAGTGCACGGCCGATCTGGCGATGACGCTGCTTCTGATGTCGGCCCGGCGTGCAGGAGAAGGCGAGCGCGAACTGCGATCCGGCAATTGGACCGGCTGGCGCCCGACACATCTGATGGGCACCAAGGTCAGCGGCAAGACGCTCGGGATTGTCGGATTCGGACGCATCGGCCAGGAAATGGCTCGGCGTGCGCGCCATGGATTTGGAATGCAGATCCTCGTGCAAAACCGCAGTCGTGTGGCTCCGGACATTCTGGCGCAATGCGACGCGACGCAAGTTGATACTCTCGAAGACTTGTTGCCGCAATGCGACTTCCTCTCGTTGCACTGCCCCGGAGGCGGGGCCAACCGTCATCTCATCGACGCGCGCAAGCTGGATCTGATGAAGCCGGACGCCATCTTGATCAATACCGCGCGGGGAGAAGTTGTCGATGAACTTGCCCTGATCCAGGCGTTGATATTCGAGACCATTGGCGGTGCCGCGCTGGATGTCTTTGAAGGCGAGCCAAGCATCAACCCGGATCTCATGCAGTGTGACAATCTCGTCTTGCTGCCGCATCTGGGCAGCGCCACCAAGGAAGCACGCGAAGCGATGGGCTTCCGCGTTCTTGAAAACCTGACCGACTTCTTCGAGGGCCGTGAACCGCGAGACCGGGTGATTTGACGATCACCGGATCAGAAAACCTCGCGATTAGCCTCGGATGACAAGTCCATAAACGCGGGTGGAGCGACATCGCATGCGAACAGTGCATGGCGTCAAGACCATCGTCCTGAGCGCGAAACCCAAATACGAAATCTATCCATATCCAGGACCCTGAGACATGAGCTTCTTTTCCATTGAACAAGCCCCTGCACGCCTGAACCGTAGTGAACTGGCCGTGCCGGGCAGCCAACCGCAAATGTTTGAAAAAGCCGCACGGTCCGACGTCGACGTCATATTCCTCGATCTGGAAGACGCAGTTGCCCCGGACGAAAAGGAGCAGGCACGCAAAAACATCATTCAGGCTCTGAACGAGATCGATTGGGGCAACAAGACCATGTCGATCCGCATCAACGGTCTCGACACCCACTACATGTATCGCGACGTTGTCGACATCGTTGAACAGGCCGGTCAACATCTGGACCTGATCATGATCCCGAAAGTCGGGACGGCCGCGGACGTTTATGCCATCGACATGTTGGTTACCCAGATCGAGGACGCCAGAGGATACCGGAAACGGATTGGCTTTGAGCACATCATCGAAACCGCGCTCGGCATGCAGAACGTGAATGAAATCGCAGCTGCGTCAAAGCGCAATGAAAGCCTGCATTTCGGTGTGGCGGATTATGCCGCCAGCACCCGCGCGCGCACCACGATCATCGGCGGGGTCAATCCCGATTATTCGGTGTTGACCGACCCATTGGCCGACAGCAGCCGGGAGGTTCACTGGGGAGACATGTGGCACTACGCCCTCGCTCGCATGGTCGTGGCTGCGCGTGCAAACGGCCTCCGGCCGATCGACGGCCCCTTCGGTGACTTCCAGGATGCTGACGGCTACAGAGCCGCTGCCAAACGTGCAGCAGTGCTCGGCTGTGAAGGCAAATGGGCCATACACCCAAGCCAGATCGCACTTGCCAATGAAGTCATGAGTCCTTCGGACGCGGAAATCATCAAGGCCAGACGCATCCTGGAGGCGATGACCGAGGCAGAAGCCAACGGCAAAGGTGCGGTGTCGCTCGACGGCCGCCTGATCGACTACGCCTCAATTCGCCAGGCCGAGGTGATGTTTGAAAAGGCACAGCAGATCAGTGGGATCTGAAGCATTGCGCTGATCCAGCCCCAACCGCGGGCTGATGGCAACGGGAACGACAAGCACAATCTGAAAAGAGATCAAAACAAAAACCCTCCAGCGAAGGTCCGTCACAATGTGGAACTTCGCTGGAGGGCTATCAATCGTCGTTTTGAAGCTTAGCCGCCGAAATCGTCCAGCATGATGTCTTCACGGTCGACACCGAGATCAAGCAGCATGTTGATCACGGACTGGTTCATGATTGGTGGACCACACATGTAGAACTCACAATCTTCGGGCGCCGGATGGTCCTTCAGATATTCGTCATACAGAACGTTATGAATGAAGCCTGTGTAGCCGGTCCACTCATCTTCAGGCAGAGCATCCGACAGCGCCACGTGCCACTCGAAATTGGGGTTTTCAGCGGCGAGCTGGTCGAAATCTTCCACGAAGAACATTTCCCGCTTCGAACGCGCCCCATACCAGAAACTGATCTTGCGCTTCGACTTGAGCCGTTTGAGCTGGTCGAAAATGTGGCTGCGCATCGGCGCCATGCCCGCACCGCCACCGATGAACACCATTTCCTTTTCGGTATCGCGTGCAAAGAATTCGCCGAAGGGGCCAGAGATGGTGACCTTGTCACCCGGCTTCAGGTTGAAGATATAGCTCGACATCTTGCCCGCAGGAATGCCTTCGGAGCCCGGTGGCGGCGAAGCCACACGAACATTGAGCATGATGATACCCTTTTCTTCAGGGTAGTTGGCCATCGAATATGCACGCTCAACTGGCTCGTCGACAATCGACTCATATTGCCAGAGATTGAAGCGGTCCCAGTCTTCCCGGTATTCCTCTTCAACATCGAAATCGGTGTATTTGAGCTTGTACGCCGGAGCCTCGATCTGAATATAGCCTCCGGCCCGGAAATTCACGTCCTCGCCTTCCGGCAGCTCCAGAACCAACGCCTTAATGAAGGTCGCCACATTCTCGTTGGAGCGAACGGTGCATTCCCATTTCTTGACGCCGAATACCTCTTCCGGAACTTCAATCTCCATGTCCTGCTTGACCGCCACCTGACAGGACAGGCGGTCGCCACAGGCCGCTTCGCGCTTGGTGATATGGCTTTCCTCAGTCGGCAGGATAGATCCGCCGCCGGAGAATATCTTCACCCGGCACTGGGCGCAGGTGCCGCCGCCGCCGCATGCGGACGGAACGAACAGCTTCTGTTCCGCCAGCGTCTGCAGCAGCTTGCCACCCGCCGGTACGGAGATGGTTTTTTCGCCGTTGATGCTGATATTGACGTTGCCCACGGAAACGAGTTTCGAGCGCGCGGCAAGAATGATCGTGACAAGCCCAAGCACGATCAGGGTAAAGAGCAGTATGCCTAGTCCGAATGTGGCCACAGGGCTCTCCCGTTACAGTTTGACGCCGCTGAAGGACATGAAGGCAAGTGCCATCAGACCAGCGGTGATAAAGGTGATGCCCAGGCCCTGAAGCCCTTCCGGAATGTCGGAGTATTTCAGCTTCTCACGAACACCTGCCATCGCGGTGATCGCCAGCGCCCAGCCAAATCCCGAGGAAACGCCGTAGGTAACGGACTCGGCAAAATCATAGTCACGCTCCACCATGAACAGCGATCCACCGAGGATCGCACAGTTCACCGTGATCAGCGGCAGGAACACGCCAAGCGCGTTGTAGAGCGGCGGGAAATACTTATCGAGAACCATTTCCAGGATCTGCACCAGGGCCGCGATCACGCCGATATAGGAGATCAGCCCCAGGAAAGTCAGGTCGACATTCCCGAACCCGGCCCAGGCAAGCGCACCCGGCGCCAGAAGATAGTTCAGGATCAGATTGTTGGCCGGTACCGTGATGGCCTGCACAATCATGACGGAGATGCCGAGGCCGATGGCTGTGGAAATTTTCTTGGACACCGCGATGAATGTGCACATGCCCAGGAAGAACGAGAGCGCAAGGTTCTCGACAAAGATCGCCTTTACGGCAAGAGAGACAAGCTGTTCCATTAATGCGCTTCCACCGTCTGGATCTTGTACTCAGGTTCTTCTGCCTGTTCCGGTTTCCAGGTCCGGAAGATCCAGATCAGCAGGCCGATTACGAAAAACGCTGAAGGCGGCAGCAGCAGAAGTCCATTGGGAACGTACCAGCCGCCGTTGTTCACGGTTTGAAGAATGGTGATACCGAAGAGGCTGCCGGATCCGAGCAATTCGCGAACGACACCCACCAGCATCAGGATCAGCCCATAGCCCAGACCATTGCCGATGCCGTCAATGAAGGAGGCGACAGGAGGGTTCTTCATTGCAAAGGCTTCCGCGCGGCCCATGACAATGCAGTTGGTGATGATCAGTCCGACAAAAACCGACAGGGTCTTCGAAATCTCGTAGGCATAAGCCTTCAGGAACTGGTCCACCATGATCACCAGAGAGGCGATGATCACCATCTGCACGATGATCCGGATCGCGCCCGGGATCTGATTTCTCAACATCGAGATGAACATGGAGGAGAACCCGGTCACCACCGTCACCGCAAGCGCCATTACGAAGGCGACCTGCAGCGAGGATGTCACGGCCAGTGCCGAACAGATACCCAGAACCTGCAGTGTGATCGGATTGTTGTCGACCAGTGG
>NZ_JAILWL010000379.1 GCF_025698965.1 Roseibium sp. | reverse complement strand
CAAGAAACTGGGAACTGATCCGCTTGTTTGGTCTTATCAGAGCTAGGCTGACAAAAAATGCGAACTCTTCGTCCCAAGTCACACATCTTGGAATGCCGACTGTGCCGTTCTTCGACAGCAGCAGGTCACCTTTTTGAGCCTTTCTCCGACGTGTAATTGACCGATACGCCTCTGGGCTTATCCGCCGGACGCGATCCCAATCAATTTCTCTGCCGCCTGTGATGTCCGTTACACGAAGAAACGGAATGCCTTCGTCGGTATACTCAGGGGTCTCGTGAACGCCGTCATAAAGAAGCTTCAAGCAATATCGTAGACGTGTTGCCTGCCAGTGTGACGGGATCAACCCCAGCGCCTCATAACCACTTGGTTTGACTTCATAACCGAGGCCCTGACCACGTAAGAGGTTGGAGAGCTTGGTTCTGGTGCGCTCCCCCAACAGCTCCACCAGCCGCTGCTTCTTCTCGATCAACTGGTCGACCCGGGCGGTTTCCCGGTCGAGGAATGCCGCGATGGCCTTCTGGGTGGGGAGGTCGGGGAGGATGACCGGGATCGATTTCCAGTCGTCCGACTTGATCTGGAACGAGTTGGGCCTGATGCCGTACAAGTAACGCAAGTAGATCTTCAGGTAGAACTGCGAGCGCAAAAGATGATGGACAAACCGTCCATCCAGCTGCTTTGACGGTTGATAGACCGCATACGCTGGACTGACGTGTCCGAGATGGTCTGAAATCCCGAGCCCCAAGTGGTTGAGCCACATGGTATTGACGGCTAGCTGGCCCGGCCGAACAACGCGGTAGTTCTCAAGCTCTTGGTCGCTCCTGCGATGTTCCTCATGCTCGTACTCACGCGGCACGACGCCACGATATTCAGATACCGAGAGCATGTCCCCGATAGGGGTTGCACCGTTTCGCTCCTTGCTCTCGCTGAACAGGAAACGAAACCGCTCAACCCTCCAGCCATCAGGTAAGGGCGGAAGCTCATTTTCAATGAGTAGCCGGTTCTCAGCTGCTGATCTCACGCCGCGACCTCCTTAAGAAGCCCGGCGATCTCCGACTCCAGCGCCTTCAATTCCGCGTCGATCTCCTCAAGCGGACGCGGCGGGACGTACTGGTAGAAGTATCGGTTGAAGTTGATCTCATAGCCGACACGGCCAACCTCGCCGTCCTTGGGGTCGCGCACGGTCGTATCCACCCACGCGTCCGGCACGAAAGGCGTGACCTCTTCCGCGACATAGGCTTCCCAGTCGACACCCAGCGGAACTAGTTCAGTGTCCCTCAGATCCGTGTCAGGCTCAGGGTTGCCCTTGGGGTCGAGACAGACAGCGGCCTCCTCGTCACGCTCTGACACGGCGTTCATGACGGCCTTCTTGATGGGAGCAGCCAGTTTCACGTCAGCGGCCTTCAGGGCCTGTTTGAGCGCCTTCTCGAAGGCTTTGCGGTCCTTCCACAGGGTGTCCGCCATGCTGCCCAGAGCGGCCTTGATGGCGGCCTGTTCGCTGTCTTCAAGGCGATTGAAAGGTTTCTCCAGGTCGAGCCGCGCGATGCGCTCCTCGCTGGCCTGGAAGTTGAGCTTCAACGGGCGTTCGACCCGGATCTCACGATACCCAAACGCTTCTGTGTCAAAGACCTTGGAGACCCCAGGGCCCGCTTTGTCAAAAGCCGAGTAGAGCTCAAGGATAGCCTCTCGCGCTTCGTCAGGGATTTCCCGTCGCTTGGACCCGAGGCTCTTGCGCATGGGCTTCCAGAAGCGTTCGCCAGAGGCGTCAATCAGCTGGACCTTGCCGCGCCGCTGGGCCGCTTTCCGGTTGGACAGGAGCCACACATAGGTCTGGATTCCGGTGTTGTAAAAGAGGTCCGTGGGCAGGGCGATGATGGCCTCTACCCAGTCATTTTCGAGCATCCAGCGACGGATCTCGCTCTCTCCAGACCCAGCGCCACCCGTGAACAGGGGAGACCCGTTCATGACGATGCCGATGCGAGAGCCGGCCTCATCCTCGCGCATTTTCGAGATCATGTGCTGAAGAAAGAGAAGCTGGCCATCTGAGACACGCGGCGTGCCCGCACCGAAGCGGCCTTCATAGCCGAGGTCTTCGGCTTCCTTGACGATAGGTTCCTTGTACTTCTTCCAGTCCACGCCGTAGGGCGGGTTTGAGATCATGTAATGGAACTTGCGCGTCGGATGGGCGTCCTGGGTCAGGGTGTTGCCATAGGCGATCTGGTCAGGGTCGTGACCTGTTACGAGCATGTCGGAGCGACAAATCGCAAAGGACTCCCCGTTGAGTTCCTGACCGTAGAGTTCGACCTGGATGTTGTCGTTGATGTCCCTGAGGGCTTCTTCGGTCAACGCGAGCATGCCCCCGGTGCCGCAGGCGGGGTCATAGACCTGACGGATCACGCCAGGCTGGTTCAGCTTGTCCTTATCAGGTTCGACAAGTAGGTCAGTAATCAGGCGTATGACCTCGCGGGGGGTGAAGTGTTCCCCTGCGGTTTCGTTGGAAATCTCCGAGAAGCGACGGATCAGTTCCTCAAAGAGGTAACCCATCTCAAGGTTTGAGACCTTGGAGGGGTGAAGGTCGATCTGGGGGTCGGTGAAGCGTTCAAACACCTTCCACAGCAGCCCGGCGTCCTTGAGGCGCTTGAGCTGGTCTGTGATCAGGAACTTCTCAAGGAAGGCGTCCTGCACATCGGGCGAGAAGCCGCTGATGTAGTCGACCAGATTGGCGTGGAGTTGCTCTGCGTCCTGCTGCCTGATCTTAGCGAAGGTGAAGCGCGAGGTGTTGTAGACCTTCACACCGCCCTCGACCGCACCAAGCAGGATCATGCGCCGTGTCTCTTCGTCGATGTCCTCTGGCAGGCCAGCAGCTGCAGCCAGCACGGCTTCCTTGGTCGGCTCAAGGAGGGCGTCCAGGCGACGCATGACAACGAAGGGCAGGACGACCTTGCCATATTCAGATTGCTTGAAGTCGCCCCGGAGAAGCTCAGCAATGGACCAGGCGAAGTTCGCGAGCGATTGCACGTTTGTTGGCGTTGGAGTCATGGACGCAGTTCTTCCCCCTGTGATTGTGTCGAATGATGCCCAATCGAAACTGATTGGCAAGGGAGCTGACGTGCACAAGTCTTTGTTATTCAGGAATGTCCGTATGCCTAAAAGACGAATGCCTCGAGCGTCACCTACTCAGCCATTCAGCCCTGAGAAGTCTGGCAGGGTCTCACAGGCTCGTTCGATGTCTTCACCAAGATGCCTCAGGACACGCCCTCTGGAGCGCGGGTAGACGTCGAGGCGCTCTGTGATCTCCTGAGACAGGCGTGCGCCAGACCTTGTGTGTGCCTGAGGCCAGCCTGTGGACGATCTTGGCGGCTTGAACACGTCGGAACTCAGGACGCGTGTCAGCCTCGTTATCAGTGGCGATGGTCGCTGAGACCGCAAGCCACGCCTCTAGGATGCGCTCAGGGGCGATCAGAGCCTCCCTGAGGCGTGCCCAAGCCTTCCGGCTGCGTTCCTTAGGCGGCATGCCCTTAAGCCTGTAGGCGGGCACCAGAGGACCTGCAGAGTGATAGAGGATGCGGATCCGTTCCTTGGCGATCTTGCAAGCCTCGGTGTCGACATTCGCCTTAAGCCAGGCCTTCGCCTTGGCCCTTCCCGGAGCCAGCTCTTTGGCCGTGTAGGTCTTCCTGAAGGCGCTGCCGTGCGTAGACAGGTGCTCAGCATGACGACGACACAGACGCTGGTCAAAGCCATCCCCTGACGAGGCCCGAGTGGGCTCAGGGCACCCAAGGACGATGCAGCGCTTGGGGTCTGCTGAAAGGGTCTTAAGTCTCCTCTGGACATCTTCCCTTCGAGACTGACGACGAGAGGTCATGAACAGACACCCTTCTTATGACTCCCACTATAGGAGTCCCTTAGGTTGCCTAGAGTTATCACTCCTCAGTTGTCCTTCTTGAGAGGTGGACGGATCAGGAATCTTGAGCCTGATATTCCAAGGTCACCTTAGGTGTCACTCCAGTGACCTTAAGGAATGAGTCCACCATGACCTTCTTGGCCAAGCCTTCATGACCTTTAGCGACCAGGATCGCATCATGGATGGGGAGGGCCGTAATGCCCTCAGACCTCAGTGTCTCAAGAACATCAATAAGGATCTGGCTCTCCAAAAACATGATCCTCATTCCTTCCCCTGTCTCAAAGGAAGAGCTGATACTGGAATGCTTCTTGATCAAGGCTTCTTTGACGTCTCTAAAGGGAGGGTGCTCCCCGCTATCAGGGTCTCTGAAAAGGTCAACAGTGTCTTTAGGCCAGGTCGTAAGTGGCTCTGAGGTATACAGAAGGGCGTTGAGGACCTTCTTCATCCCCTTTCTAGGGTACGCCTTGCCTTCAATCGCGTAGAGGTCGCCTTCAGGCACCTCAAGACCGTTACGTCCATAGAGGATGGTTGTCGCGACCTGTCCATAATCAAGTTCGATGACGGGCTTGTCGTCTATGCGAAGGTGCCTGAAGCGTTCCGCCTTGCGCATGGGTTGCCAGAAGCCGCCATAAAGACGCCCTCCTTGTTCGAGGTCTCCGTTGTTAAACACACGGCGAAGACGTCTGTCCCAGATGTCGGTACCGACAGCCCCTTCGATGCTCAACTCAGCCTTCATCAGAAAGCGGTTGATCTCCTGCATCTGGCGACGCCACGCACAGGTCTGATTGGTCTCTGGGTAGTTCATGAGTTTGCCTCTGGACTCGCTACGGGTGCCCTTAGGTTCTCTCAGCTCAATCAACTCGCCGCCTTCGCCCCTGATGACGTCTTCACGCGTGATGCCGTGCTCTTGGATGCGGTTGATCAAACGCTCGCCCGCTGTGATGGTCGTCACAGGTGCATTGCTGGCAGAGGTCTGGACACCAAGAACTTGGTTCAACCAAGGAATCTCAGGGGCGATCAAGACGTTTAGGAAGTGGCCGAGCTTGGAGCTGTGTATAGGCGTTTTGTAGCGATCCTTCCTAAGCGTCCTGTGAGACCGTGAAACCTTAAGCCCCCCAGGGCGCTGAGACAGGAGATGGACCGTAGCAGCGCAGATCAAGGCCGTGACAGCTTGCTCCATGCTCGCCTGATCAGCAGTCTTACGCTTTCGTTTGCGTAGTCCGTAGACTTTTTCGTACTTCTCAAGCTGGTAGATGGCTTCAGTTATGATCCCCTGCATGGTGTCGGATTGAGGCGTCAGCCATGGGTCAAGGTAGTGGTCACCTTCAGCGCGAAGGACAACGGGTTCAGAGGCTTGTGGGGTCACTAGGAACTCATCTCAGGCAGATCATGACCGCCTCGACATATACCAGCCCATCAGCCCCACAAAGGTCCCCACTGCAGTCCCTTAAGCGTCTGAAGTCGCCACCTGATTGCGCTTGATCCGCTGGACGGATGACCGAGAGATGGACAGGGCCTCTGCGACCTGAAATTCCGTGTGCCCCTCTGAGAGCATCTGAAGGACGGTCTCGCTCTTAGCCAGTGCGGTCGGCTTGCGCCCTTTGTACTTCCCCTCGGCCTTGGCCTTGGCGATCCCCTCGCGTTGACGCTCTAGCATGATCTCGCGTTCAAACTGAGCGACAGACCCGAGCACTCCAAGGATGAGCTTGCCGGTCGGTGAAGCCGTGTCGAGGTTCATCTCAAGGATCTCAAGCGTTGCGCCCTTGGCCTCGATGGTCTCCACGATGTCCATCAGGTCACGGACAGACCGTGCTAGGCGGTCGAGCTTGGTGACAACCAGCGTGTCTCCGTCCCTGAGGTAATCGAGGGCGGCCTTGAGTTGGTCCCGAGTAGCGACAGAGCTCACCTGCTCCGAGAACAAGCGTTCTGCTCCAGCCTTCTTGAGGTCGCGTTCCTGAGCCTCTAGCCCCGCTTCCTGGTCAGCAGTCGAGGTGCGTGCGTATCCGATCTTCATTGGTCACCTATGATCCACAAGAGTCATAAACTCAGTGCATCACTGAGATCCAAAAGTCAAACCCAACGTGTGTGACGCTCTCTGGGAAGCCGCTAGAGGGATTCTTTAGGGCCTGCTTATATGACCTCGCCTTGCGCGACGAATCTGGCTGTATCAGAAACATAAATGAAAATATTCTAGTTAAGATAGGGGGTTAATGATACGTGTTTGTGAAAAAGGAGTAGATGATGGAATGGTTGTTTGCCGCTTTTGGCCTGCTGATATCGGCGTATATCATCTTTATGTGGATAAAATTCACGGCCTTTAAATCAGAGTTAATGAATGAGTTGGGGCGCCATGGTGTTCCTTACGGTGAGGCTGAGAATCTTTATACCCATCTAAGAGACCAAGTTCATAAACTGCGTGGCAATGGACTTACGACTGCTGAAATAGCTGAGAAATTGTCAAATTCTCTCAAACGCGCACGAGCGTCACAATTATTATCTTTAAGCGATGAGCAACAAGATATTGATGCTAACTTAGAAAAAGCTCGCAGTCTTGTTTTATACATTTCAGGTGCACTAGAGCCTCAATTTATTGTGCTGAAGGGTCCGGATGGATCGCTTCCC
>NZ_JAILWL010000378.1 GCF_025698965.1 Roseibium sp. | reverse complement strand
AAGCGGCCCCATCCGCGTGCCGAGTGACCCCTTGATCATGACAACGTCACCAAGTCTGACATCCCGCAACAGCGCTTCTTCCAGGTCCTTGGCTTCCTCTGCGTAGTGCGTACGAAGATCATGCGGAAGCACGTTCCAGAGCGCGTGCATGTGAGGTCCGGCGCAATAGACTGCGTCGGTTCCTGCGTCAACAATCGGTTGGAGCAGCTCGGCATGCAAACGGTCAGCGTTCGATCCGAGCTCACGCATGTCGCCGATTACTGCAATACGGCGCCCGGGTCGGACAACAGGAGCTTCTCCAAGGACCGCCAATGCCGCGCGCATGGAAGCCGGGTTGGCATTGTAACTTTCATCAATCAGGAAGAACTCGCCTTCCTGTATGGGCAGACGGGTCACTTCGCCGCGCCCTTTCGGCGCATGCATCGTATCAAGCACCAGCCCTGCCTTTGCCAGATCGCCGCCCAGATCGCAGACAGCCGTCAAGACCGCAAGGCTGTTTATCACGTGATGTTTGCCCGCTGCACCGATCTTGTAAGTGATTTCCTGCCCGAGGATTACGGCATCCGCGCTGGATCCCGAAGCATAGCTGACCACTTTCTGAACATGGCTGTCGGCACCCGGGTCTTCACCGAAGGTGTGAATGCTCGGAACACCGGCGGTAACAGCCAGAAACTTCAGCAGATCGAATTGCCGATTGTCCTTGTTCAGGATGGCAATGCCGCCCGGTTCAAGCCCCTCGAATATCTCGGCCTTGGCCTGTGCGATCTTTTCGACAGAATCGAAAAACTCGAGATGAACCGGTTGAACGGTGGTGATGATCGCCACATGCGGGCGCACCATCTTGACCAGTGGTGAGATCTCGCCGGCATGGTTCATTCCAATCTCAAAGACACCATATTCAGTGTCCGCCGGCATCCGCGCCAGGGACAACGGCACACCCCAGTGATTATTGAATGACGCCACTGAAGCATGCACCTTGCCGGACTGCGCCAGCGTCAGCCGCAGCGCTTCCTTGGTTCCTGTCTTGCCGACCGAACCGGTGACTGCCACGATCCGCGCATTCGTGCGCGCTCGCGCAGCAATGCCGATCCGGCGCAAGGCTTCCAGAGGGTCGTCGACAACAACATATTTGCCATCTTCAGGCAGTTCGGAGAGCCTGCTTTCGGCGACCAGCGCAAGCGATGCTCCGGCCTCCAGCGCTGCCGCGACATAATCGTGACCATCAAGACGGTCGCCCTTGATCGCTACAAAGGCGTCTCCCGGCTCAAGTGTCCGGCTATCAATTGATATTCCCGTGATGTCTGCGCCGACATCGCCCCAGCCGCTGCCGCCTGCAGCTTCGACAAAGGCGTCAAATGTCCAAAGCGGTTCGCTCATGTGTTTCCTTCGAGGCTGATGGCGCGTGTGACGGCTTCGTGATCTGAAAATGGAATCACTGTGTCGCCAACAATCTGGCCCGTTTCGTGGCCTTTTCCGGCCACACACAGGATATCACCTGCATCCAATCGACGAACCCCTTCTGCAATGGCTTCATAGCGGTCTGCGATCTCCATTGCACCCGGAGCACCCTTCAACACCGCCTGGCGGATGGAGGCTGGATCCTCTGACCTTGGATTGTCATCGGTAATGATGACAAGGTCAGCGTGACGGGCAGCAGCTGCCCCCATCAATTCGCGTTTTCCGGGATCCCTGTCGCCACCTGCACCGACGACAACTGACAATTTCCCCTGAGCGAAGGGTTTGAGTGAGGCAAGGGCATTGTCGAGCGCATCTGGCTTATGGGCGTAGTCGACAAATATCAGACCGCCTTCGTTCGTTTTGCCGACAAGTTCAAGTCGCCCGGGTGCCCCTTTCAGGTTTTCCAGCGCCCTAACAACTGTGCCTGTATCGATACCCGCGGCAATCGCCAGGCCGGCGGCGATGAGCGCATTGGATACCTGAAACCGGCCGATCAGAGGCAACGTCACGCGGAATTCACCACGCGCAGTTTCAATCGTCAGGTCCTGACCGGCTCCCGAAGGCTTCAGTCCGATAAGCTTGAGATCCTTACCGGTTTCCCCGACAGTCAGAACCGGCAGGCCGCGACGCTCGGCAACCGCCAGCACCCGATCGGCATATTTCTCACCAGGGTCCACAACAACTGTCCCGCCATCAGGCAGCAATTCTGTAAACAGGCGCAATTTGGCCTGGAAATAGTCCTCGATAGTGGGATGGTAATCCATGTGATCGCGGCCAAGATTTGTGAAGGCAGCAGCGGTCAGACGGACACCATCCAGTCTGAACTGGTCCAACCCGTGGGAAGACGCCTCCATGGCAGCATGATTGATGCCCTCCGCTTCCAGCTCCGCCAATTCCATGTGAAGCGCGACCGGATCAGGCGTCGTCAACCCACCATAACTCTCGCCACCCGGCTTGATCGTGCCAAGCGTGCCGAGACTTGCTGCCGGATGACCGGCAGCTTGAAAAATCTGACGTACAAAATGGGCAACGGACGTTTTTCCGGCGGTTCCCGTTACGGCGACGATCGTGTCCGGCTGTGAACCGCAAAAACGGGCAGCCATTCTGGCGAAGACCTGCCGCGGCTTCTCGACACCAATGACAACGATACTTTCCGGCAAGGCAGATCGTACCTCGTCCACCGCGCTGTCGGCGCAAAGAACCGCAACGGCGCCGGCCGCAGCTGCGCTCGGGGCAAATTTGGTTCCGTCTACTGAAGCGCCCTTGAAGGCGGCAAACAAAAAGCCGGGCTGCACGCTTCGGCTATCAGCCGTCAGCCCGGTAATTGTCAGCCCCTTCGTCGCCTCCGGCAAATTCAAGCCGGTGGCCAATATCTCAAGATCCATTTCACCCGATCGTCCGGTTTGTGCGTCGTCTTCGTGAAGCCTTTCGAACGTGCCGGATAACGGCTGCGACCCCGCCGACACGTCTGACTTCCATTATGTCTCCTTAATAGGAAATCTCGATTGGTTCATCCCCTTTACCGAAGCGCGGCATGACACCGAGCATCGGTGCAGCCCGGCGGATAATCGCCCCGGCCATCGGGGCGGCATTCAGACCGGCGGTTGCGCCAATGCCTTTGCGTTCTGGTTTCGGCTCGTCGATGACGACCAGAACGACGTAGCGCGGATCGTCCATCGGGAAGGCCGACAGGAAGGAATTGCGACGCTTGTTGTTGACGTAACGTCCGTTTTCAATCTTCTCGGCTGTGCCGGTTTTTCCGCCAACCGTGTATCCCGGAACGTCTGCGCGCCGACCGGATCCAGACAGTACATTCAGGCGGAAAAGATAACGCATCATTCGGCTGACATCTTCGGAAATGACCTGTTTGCCAAGGGCTTGGACATCCTCCGGGCTCCGTGGCAGGAATGTCGGGGGCAGCAAGGTGCCACCATTCACGACAGCTGCAGCAGCAACTGCGGTCTGCATTGGCGTGACTGAAAGACCATGCCCGAATGATATGGTCATCGCGGCAAGTTCGTTCCATTTCGGCGGCAACAGCGGAGCCGCGTTTTCCGGCAGCTCCGTCTTCAAACGCTTGGTGAGGTGCAACCGCCCCAGAAACTCTTTCTGACGGGCAACGCCGGTTGCGAGCATCATCTTCGCCGTTCCAATGTTGGACGAATAAATAAAGATTTCCGGCACGGAAAGGATACGGTTTTTCCCGTGGAAATCTGTAATTGTCCTGCCGGCAGCACGGATCGGACGTGTCGCATCGAAGCTGTCATTGATCGAAACCGAACCAGAATCAAGCGCCATAGCAGTCGTGAAGGACTTGAAGACGGACCCCATTTCAAAGACACCGCCCGTTGCACGGTTCAAACGGTCCTTTTCAAGCGCCTGTGATCTGTCATTGGGATCGTAGTCCGGTACTGAAGACATCGCCACCACTTCACCGGTCTTCGCGTCGAGCACGATACCGGCAGCAGCGATCGCCCGGTATCGCTCCATCGCTTTGACAAGTTCGTCACGCACGACATGCTGCACCCGGAGATCAACGGACAGGCGAACCGGCTCCATTGACCTGTCAGAGGCAAAACCAAGCGATTGAAGATCTGCAAGCCATTCATCATCGATGTATTTCTCAATGCCTGCCAGGCCTTGATTGTCAACATTCACGGATCCGACAATGTGACCTGCCGTTGGCCCACCCGGATAAAACCGCTGGTTCTCGGACAGAAACCCAACACCCGGCAATCCGAGATTGTGAACCTCGGCAGCTTTTTGAGGTGTCATTTCCCGCTTCAGCCAGACAAATCCGGCGCCACTTTCCAGACGGCGACGCACAAGCTTTTCATCAAGTTCAGGCAGAACCCGCGTCAGTCCTTCAACAGCTTCGTCGACATCGATGACGCGACGGGGTTCGGCATAAAGCGAAGCTGTCTTGATATCGGTAGCCAGGATTTCACCGTTCCTGTCTATCAGGTCCGGACGCGAAGCCGCGATGGAATCTTGCGCCGAAATCCAGGACCGGGACGGCGCCTCTTCCATTTGCGCCAATATCATCAGGCGACCTGCAATTGCGACATAGACACAGGCAAACGCGAGCATCGCAACATAAACGCGGGACTTGACCGCGCTTGAGGAAACAGAACCGCGCGCGGCTCTGGGTTGAGAACGTTTCACCTGCAGGAAGCTGGCCGGTTCGCTTACCATTGTCATCAGTCAGCCCCTTACTGGATTGCCGCAGACGAACCGGCATAGCCGCCCATCTGGTTGGAGCCACCGATAGGTTCCAGCATGACCGGGCGCGCGGGCAAATCTTCCGGCGTGACGATCTGCTTCACATCAAGCGAATCCAGTTGGAGATATTCGTTGTAGCGCTCGACCAGCACCTGCAAACGTTCAGGCTTGTTCAAGAGGCTCCACTCGGCCTTGAGATGCCGGATCGTGTTGCGTTCCTCGTCGATCTGACGTTGCAACTCAGCGACCTTTTCAGCTGACTTCGTTGCCGCCAGCTTCATGTCGTAAACCGTTGCCGCGCCGATAACGACTGCAAGTATGAAAAGAATGTTCAGCGTTCGAACCATTCTCAGCCCCCAAGACCATGAAACGCCGCAAGGCGTGGAACACCTGCTGCGTGAATATCCAGCTCGCGTGCAGGTGCGTCGGTCCGACGCCCCGCTCTGAGCTTTGCCGACCGCGCCCGAGGATTTTGTTCTGTTTCCTCAGCAGCCGCCTCAACTGCCTTGCGTGTCAGCAATTCGAAAGTTGCCGGCGGAACTTCTTCCTCCGGCATATGACGGGATCCGCCACCGCGGGTCCGGGTTCGATCCTGAAAGAACCGCTTCACAATACGGTCCTCCAGGGAATGAAAGCTCACCAGCACCAGACGCCCGCCGGGCTTCAGAATGCGCTCCGCTGCGCCCAGAGCGTCCGCAGCCTGATGCAACTCACCATTCACATAGATCCGCAGGGCCTGGAACGTCCGGGTCGCCGGATGGATCTGCGCCTTCTTGGGCGAACGTCCGAGCACTTTTTCAATCAGGTTCGCCAGCTCCAGAGTGCGACTGAAAGGCTTATCCTTGCGTGCCTTGTCGATGGCATGCGCAACCGTCGTCGCACGCTTTTCCTCTCCAAGCAGACCGATAACCCGGATCAGGTCCCTGACTGGCAGCTCGTTGACGACATCTGCGGCAGAGGGTCCTGCCTGCTCCATGCGCATATCCAATGGACCGTCCCGGAGGAATGAAAATCCGCGATCCGCCTCATCAAGCTGCATGGACGAAACACCGAGATCGAGAACGACACCGTCAACGCCGTCAAATCCTTCGGCGCGCGCATGTGTTTCAAGACCGGCAAACTGTCCCGGCACGAGGATCAGCCGCCCGTCGGCCTCCGCAACCAACCCCTGCCCTCCGGCAATCGCATCCGGATCGCGATCGATGCCAATCACGCTGGCGCCGCGCTCCAAGATGGCGCGCGTATATCCGCCGGCACCAAATGTGCCGTCGATGATCACTTCTTCAGGCTTCGGGTCTAGCCGGGTCAGAACTTCACTCAGGAGAACCGGCACATGACGCTCTGGTCCGCCAGCAGCAGAAACAGCATCTCTGTCGCTTGGCGCCATCATGCCGGCTCTCCCTGTGAAGGTGCGGGGCCTTGCCCCGACAGCATCGCGAGCGCACGTCTTTGGGCCTCTGCGCGGTACTCGCGAAACTTTTCCGGCTCCCAGATCTGGAACTTGTAATTCATGCCGACAAAAGTGACATGGTCGGTGATGCCGGTGTGATCTCGGATCATGTCGGAAATGGTCATCCGGCCATCTCCGTCGATCTTCGGATTTTCACTAGCGCCGAAAAGAGCAACAGCAAGTGCATCGTGATCCGGCGAGAGTTTTGCAAATGCCTCGGAACGCTTGTTGATCTCGGCCAGCAGCTCATTGCCACCGGCATCGACAGCGTCGCAATGAGACGAAGTGATGCAGTAAAGCCCCTCAAAGCCGTCTCTCGCCAGAACCGACCGGAACGACGCCGGGATCGATACACGACCCTTGGCATCCAGCCGGTTGGTGAAGTGAGAAAC
>NZ_JAILWL010000377.1 GCF_025698965.1 Roseibium sp. | reverse complement strand
GCAAACGGCCGGTGATCTATTCGTCCGTCGATTTCCACAGGGACCGGCTGGTCGGAGCCTTCCGTGATGAGCAGCTTTGGCTTCGTTCCGTCGCGACGCACCCGAAGAACATTTATGAGCAACGGGACGATTGGGTGTTCTGGCAATATACCGCAGAAGGCCGGGTGCCGGGCATCAGGGGCGATGTGGACCGGAATACCTTTTTCGGCACCAGGTCCCAATATCGCGACTGGCTGAAGGGCGAATTGAAACGGTAGGCGGTCAGCGCACCTTGATCTGATGGGCAAGGTCCTTTCCGTTGCTTACGGTCACCTGTGTGAAGCCGATCAACTTGCAGAAATCGAGAAAGTTGAGTTCCTGGGGCCGGTTCGTGCGCGCAAAAAGTTCCGTCGAACGGGCCATGGAGGTCAATGACGCCAACAGTGCCCGTAAGCGGTACAAGGTGTCATATTGACCGTCGCCAGTCGCCACGATGATGAGTTTTTCAAGGTCGGTGCCCTTGGCGAACATGTGAAAGCCGGGCGTGTAGTTCTGTTTCGACTGCTGCGCTGCCAAACCGATGACGAAAGCTGCCCGGGAACGCTTGTCGGCGTCGTCGGCAGTTTGAACTTCTGATATATAGGCTTCGCTGGTTTGTGGCTCGGGATAGTAATAGCCGGCATGACCGTCGAAGGCCTGGGCCGCTGTCAACAGAACCGCAAAAACCGAAAATGACAGCACCAGGGCTGCCGCGACTTTATTGATTTTGGCCATGATTATTCCCCCCCCAAGACCTGACTGTCTTCATGAAGCCAATGGGGAAGGGGGGACGCAAGTAACTTTTCGCGCCATATGCTTTAATTACGCTATTGTAATCACACAGGTGAGGATGTGCTTTATTTTCGCCATCTTGTGTTCCCACATCTGCGCTGTGTCAGGGCTTGGATCATGGCCGCGAAACGGGACATGATTCGGAATTTCGGAGAATTGATGATGTTGATCCGCTTGCCATTGGCGTTGTTTGCGGTGGCGATGATGTCGCTGCCGGCGCTGGCCCAGTCACGCCCGGCTATTGCCTATACGACGGCCAATCTGAACGTGCGGGCCGGTCCCGGCACCAATTACCCGGTTCTGGCAACGGTTCCGCGTGGCGGCGGTGTCACGGTGTTCGGTTGCACGGCTGACTACAGGTGGTGCGATGCCGCGTTTGCCAATGTCAAAGGATGGGTCTCCGGCAAGTATCTGAGTTACGGGGTCCAGGGCAACTATTATGGCCGTCCGATCCCGAGCGCCGGTGTATATGTGGGTGTGCCGCTTTATCAGCGGAATTACCCTATCTACCAGCGTCCTCCGGTTGCCGTTCAGCCTCTTCCGCGCTACCCGCGATATCCGCGCCGGTATTACTGAAATTGATCTATTGGCCCGGTTTGGGACCGGCCATCACCAACGACCAGAACACCTTGTGCTTGGCATTTGACGAATAAGCCGTCGCGATGCCGAGCCGGGTTGCGTCCTTGGTCAGCAATACCTGATTGTGGTTTGGAGATTCCCTCCAACCGGAAAATGCTTCGGCAAATGTGCGGTAACCGGCACTGACATTTTCCGCCGCCGCCGTTTTCGGCTCTCCGATAGAGATCATCCGTGTTGCCAGTTGCTGATTTGGGGCAAGAGAAGCCTTGACGCTGCCTGCAGCCGCCATCGCTTCGGCTTGAGATTTTGCGATTGAGGTCAGTTGCGGGTCCGGGGACACCGGCGACAGACCGTTATTGACCCTGTATTGCGAAATCATCTGCGCTGCGGTTGCCGCATCGACTTGTCCGTCTGTTCGGGCCAGGTCCTTGTAAAAGGGCGGTGTTTGCATGCGCTCGCCCTGACAGGCCGTGACGGCCAAAGCCATGGTGCACGCCGCAGCCATTTTCATCGAACGTTTGCCGAGCAGATAATCAAACACGTGGTGTGGCTCTCCGGAAATTGCTTGAATTGATTCGTCTTTGACTGACAGGTGATGAGGCGACAACAAAGCAGAATTGCGGCGGGATGTCCCGGAACCTGTGGTCAACAGTCAACAAAAAAAGACCAGCCCGTGAAACACGGGCTGGTCAGGCTGCATCAGGCTAGTTTCGGGCGAGGCCCTAGCCTTCTGGGGAGCTGTCGAACTCTAACGTTTACCTGCGTCCAACACGTCTTCGAGCGTGCGCAAGCCGGTTGTCGGGGCGGTGACCAGCACTGACATGTTGCCTGGGGCGTGCTGGTTCTTCCACATCTTGGTGTGCGCCTGTGGAATCTGGTCCCACGGGAAGACTTCCGACATGTACGGATCAATCCGCCGCTCAATCATCAACTTGTTGGCTGCCGACGCCTGCTTGAGATGCGCAAAGTGCGATCCCTGCAGCCGTTTCTGGTGCATCCACATGTAGCGGACGTCGAACGTGCAATTGAAACCGGACGTTCCCGCACAGATCACAACCATGCCACCTTTCTTGCAGACGAAAGTGGACACCGGAAAGGTTGCTTCGCCCGGATGCTCGAACACGATGTCGACATTGTTTCCTTTGCCGGTGAATTCCCAGATGGCCTTGCCGAATTTGCGAACTTCCTTGAACCACTCGGCATATTCAGGTGAGTTCACCGTCGGTAACTGTCCCCAGCATTTGAAATCCCGGCGGTTGATGACGCCTTTCGCGCCGAGATCCATGACGAACTGGCGTTTGTCTTCATCAGAAATCACACCGATAGCGTTGGCACCGGCGGCCGTAATGAGCTGGATTGCATACGATCCGAGACCACCGGAAGCGCCCCAGACCAGGACATTCTGACCCGGTTTCAGCTCGTGCGGGTGATGACCGAACAGCATCCGGTAGGCGGTGGCCAGTGTCAGCGTATAGCAGGCGCTTTCTTCCCAGGTCAGGTGCTTCGGGCGCGGCATGAGCTGCTGTGCCTGAACGCGTGTGAACTGAGAGAACGAACCGTCCGGCGTCTCATATCCCCAGATCCGTTGTGAGGTGGAGTACATCGGGTCACCGCCGTTGCAATCCTCGTCGTCACCATCGTCCTGATTGCAGTGAACGACGACCTCGTCGCCGACTTTCCAGCGTTTGACCTTGTCGCCAACCGCCCAGACAATTCCGGACGCGTCGGAACCCGCGATGTGATAAGCGGCACCATGACCGTCGAACGGGCTGATCGGCTCGCCGAGGCCGGCCCAGATGCCGTTGTAGTTGACGCCTGCCGCCATCACGAGAACCAGCACTTCGTGACTGTCCAGCTCCCAAGTCGGAACGACTTCGAGTTTCATGGCGTCTTCGGGGGGGCCGTGACGCTCGCGGCGGATCGTCCACGCATACATGTTTTTGGGTACATGGCCGAGGGGCGGGACCTCACCGATTTCATAGAGATCCTTCACCGGAGCGCCTCCTCGCGTTTTGTTATCGTTGGCTTCGGCTGCTGCTGTCATTCTCCCCTCCCAGGGCTGTTGGTCCGCCGTAGAATTTCGCATATGCACAAGGCATTATTGGATCGAAACATCGATTTGCGCAACTATTGTTCAAAAACTAGCTTCGATCTATACGACTATTGCTTAACTTGCGTTTTAATGCCAATCATATTTTGCATTGCACAGAAGGGTTTCGCAGGCGCGTAAAATTCGGCACACTTCCGTCAAGCGGGGAGGCTTCGGTGGAATGAGCACTGCGAACCGGCGAATTACAGGCAGCGGAATGCCTTAGGAGGAGAAGTGGCATGAGCGTATCGGATGCAACGGGCGAGGGACGGGACCGCCCCTGGATCTTCCGGACCTATGCGGGTCATTCGACCGCGGCCGAGTCGAACAAGCTTTACAGAGGCAATCTCGCAAAAGGCCAGACCGGCCTGTCAGTGGCCTTCGATCTGCCGACCCAGACTGGGTACGACCCGGACGACCTCCTCGCAAAGGGGGAAGTTGGCAAGGTGGGGGTACCGGTTGCTCATCTGGGCGACATGCGCACGCTCTTCAACGATATACCGTTGCAGCGCATGAACACCTCCATGACGATCAATGCGACCGCCCCGTGGCTGCTGTCTCTTTATGTGGCTGCGGCAGACGAGCAGGGCGCGGACCGCAATCTGCTTTCAGGAACGACCCAGAACGACATCATCAAGGAATATCTGTCACGCGGCACGTATGTGTTCCCGCCGGCACCGTCGCTGAAACTGACGACCGATGTGATCGCCTGGACCTATTCCAACATGCCCAAGTGGAATCCGATGAATGTTTGCTCCTATCATTTGCAGGAAGCAGGTGCGACGCCGGTTCAGGAATTGTCCTTCGCGCTGGCGACTGCGGTCGCCATTCTGGATTCCATGAAGACCAGCGGTGCAATCCCGGAAGAGGATTTCCCGAAAGCTGTCGGCAGGATCTCGTTCTTCGTGAATGCCGGCATGCGCTTCATTACCGAAATGTGCAAGATGCGCGCGTTCACGGAACTCTGGGATGAAATCTGCCGCGAGCGATACGGAGTGGAAGAGGAGCGCTACCGGCGTTTCCGATATGGGGTTCAGGTGAATTCCCTGGGGTTGACCGAACAACAACCGGAAAACAACGTCTATCGTATTCTCATTGAGATGCTGGCGGTGGTTCTTTCCAAGAATGCCCGTGCCCGTGCGGTACAATTGCCGGCCTGGAACGAGGCATTGGGCCTGCCGCGGCCGTTCGACCAGCAATGGTCGCTCCGGATGCAGCAGATTGTGGCCTATGAGACCGATCTTCTGGAATATGCCGACATTTTCGAGGGCTCTTCCGAAATCACGAAAAAGGTTGACGCACTCAAGGAACAGGCGCGCGAAGAACTTGCGCGCATTGATGCCATGGGAGGCGCCGTCGCCGCGGTCGATTCAAGTTACATGAAGCGCCAGCTCGTGGAGGCAAATTCCCAACGCCTGGCGGCTATTGAAGCCGGGGACCAGGTGGTCGTTGGTGTCAATAAATGGATCGAAAGCGAGCCGTCACCGCTGGCCGGCGGAGAAGATGGCGCCATTCTTACCGTGCCTGAACATGTGGAAGAAGAGGCGATCGAAAAGGTCAGGATCTGGCGTGACAATCGCGACGAGGCTGCGGTCTCGGTCGCGCTTGCCGACTTGAAATCCGCGGCTCAGGAAGGCCGCAACATCATGGAACCTTCGATCTCCGCTGCAAAAGCCGGGGTGACCACAGGTGA
Source organism: Roseibium sp. (assembly GCF_025698965.1). GTDB lineage: Bacteria > Pseudomonadota > Alphaproteobacteria > Rhizobiales > Stappiaceae > Roseibium. The sequence continues at coordinate 1,351 of NZ_JAILWL010000377.1, read as the reverse complement.
GTGGGGTAGAACCCTGCGTGATGTGTTTGGAGAATACCGCGCTCCGACCGGCGTCGGTCAGGCTGCGCGCGATGATTCCGGCGATCTGGCGACAGTCCGGCAAGGAGTTGAGACCGTCTCGGAAAAACTTGGCCGTCGGTTGAAGTTCCTGGTTGGCAAACCGGGTCTTGATGGTCATTCGAACGGTGCTGAACAAATTGCGGTACGAGCTCGTGATTGTGGAATGGAGGTCGTTTACGAGGGCATTCGCTTGACACCTGCCCAGATTGTGAATGCTGCCGTCGAAGAAGACGTCCATGTCATCGGCCTGTCGATACTGTCCGGCTCCCATCTGGCGCTTGTCCGGGATGTCATGGACAGGCTCCGGGCTACGGCAGCGGACGACATTCCTGTTGTCGTGGGTGGCATCATTCCGGACGAAGATGCAGACCAGCTCAAGGCGATGGGTGTTGCGGCAGTTTATACTCCGAAAGACTTTCAGTTGACCGACATTATGGCAGATGTCGTGAAGATTGTTGGAGAAACGGGCGCGCAGGCTGCCTAACGGGTTCTGCACATCTTTGCGTTCGACTATCGTTGTCTCAAATGAAACAATGAGTTAACTTTGTGTAAAGCTTTGTTAACACTTTGTTGAGAGATTCAGAGGGTTCCGCCAGAAGGCGGAAGTTCTCTGATGGCCAGGAGGCCGAATTGGCGACGACGATCGAAAGGCCGCAATCGGCCCAAGTCGTGGCGCATGCGACAGAGTATCCAGCGGACAGAGACGGTGACGGAACCGGCTATGACCGCAGAAAACAGCGTAACACCGCAGAGCGCCATGACCCTGATGCAAGACCGGCCGAGGACGGTCCGGCTGTACTCATTGATGCTCATTCTCCGGAAGATCACGTTTTGGACGGTATGGAGGCCTATCGCGCTGCTGCGATGCGGGCGATGGAACCCGGTATTGACCACGGGCCGGTACATCCGATGCGAGGACCGGTCGACTGGACACCCCCTGAAGATGTCCGTCATGCCTATGAGGATCATGGCGACGAGGATGACACGCATCAAGTGAACGTAGCGACCTGAAAAATCGATCTGAAAAATCGACTTGAACCACGATTTGCTTTTCAGGATGGCTTGAAACCCTTCCGCAGTGCACCATATCGGTCAGAATACGTAATCTTACGTATGGGTGTCGGGGCATCGGTCCCGGTCGTGTTGGGTTCTAGGCGGGGCGCTAAAAATCTTGGCTGAAACAATATTTGCGTTGGCGGCAGAAAACCTGTTGTCGCCGATCATCCTGTTCTTCGCGCTTGGTCTGGGGGCGGCGTTTGTCCGTTCCGATCTCTCGGTTCCCGAAGCTGCC
>NZ_JAILWL010000376.1 GCF_025698965.1 Roseibium sp. | reverse complement strand
CCTTGCCGAACTCGGTATTAAGGGGCGTGTGCGCTATTACGGCTGTCCGGCGGAAGAAGGCGGTGCCGCCAAGACGTTCATGGTCCGGGAAGGCTTGTTCGATGACGTGGACGCGGCAATTTCCTGGCATCCGGCCACGTTTACCGCAGTTAACGAAGCCCGGTCGTTGGCCAACACCCGAATAGATTTCACGTTTCACGGACGTGCCGCCCACGCAGCCGGAGCACCGGAACTTGGCCGAAGTGCATTGGATGCCATAGAGCTTATGAATGTCGGTATCAACTATATGCGCGAGCACATGCCTGACGACGCGCGCGTGCACTACGCTTATCTGGATGCTGGCGGCATCGCACCCAACGTCGTTCAGGCCAAGGCGACTGTCCGGCAACTCATTCGCGCGCGCAATTTAAAGGAGTTGCACGGCTTGATCGAGCGCGTGCACAAGATCGCGGAAGGGGCTGCCCTGATGTCGGAAACGCGGGTCGAGACGCGTGTTGTCAGCGGTGTTTCCAATCTGATTGGCAATCGCCCGATGGAAGAAACCATGCAGCGCCATTTGGACCGCCTGGGTGCTCCGGACTTTGACGAAGCCGATCGGGAGTTTGCCAACAAGATCCGGGCAACGCTTAGCGAAGACAATATCACCGTGTCGTTCCGGCGTATCGGCATGGAAGTGGATCCTGATCTAGTCTTGTGTGATTTCGTGGCGCCACTCGACCGCAAGAGCGACGGCGGCGAGGGATCCACCGATGTCGGTGATGTCAGCTGGGCAGTTCCCACCGTCCAGGTGCGTGTTGCGACCTGCGCTGTTGGAACGCCTTTCCACACATGGCAGCTGACCGCCCAAGGTAAAATGCCTGCGGCGCACAAAGGCATGACACACGCTGCCAAGATTATCGCAGGGACCGCGATTGATCTGTTCGAAGATGAAAGCTTGCTTCAAAGTGCGATCGAGGCCCACCGTGTCAAGCTGGAAAAAGATCCTTATGCCTGTCCGATTCCGGACGGCGTCGCTCCACCGCTTAAAGCAATGAGCAACCAGTAGAAAACAAGATCTTCTTCTGTGACAGCTTGGTTCCAAAAGATGCTACAGGATCTGGTCAGTTACCCTCCCTAATTGCCGGATTACCCGGCCTGACAGATTGATGCTGGTTACCGGCAAGGGGGACAGAACCCGTACCGGGCAAGCCACGCCAATGTCACCATGTTTCGAAGCAACAAACACAACTTGAAACGCTAAATCTTCAGACGGACCCAATGGCGACGGCTCCTTCCCCAGTCAATAAATTATTGTAAAAACGAGATAAAATTCCTCGAAATCCTGACGGTCTTTGGGATCACACTTGTCTTGTCCGTCGGCTTGGCCCTTAGAGAGATCAAGAACACAGACCTCATGCACTTCTCCAATAGGGCAAGTACGACCTCGATCCGGATTGTGCGGCTCTGACGTATGGCCCCAACCTGCGCATTGCGCTGAAAGGGAAGCTGCCGGATGCCTGGTCCGCGCGCCTAATTCACTTTTGAAGCCGTTGCCGCCGGTTGCCCCGAGGCGACAGCGTGCGCCATGGCACGCATCCGGTCGTCTGCATGCCTGAAGAACATCGTGTAGCTTTCGCAGAAGTAATTGTGGCCGGTTTCGCCGTCCCTGTTGGTCGCAAACCGGTGCTTGGGGCAGCCGCCGTTGCAGGCAAAGCGGTACTGGCAGCGTCGGCACTGTGCGGTCAGTCCGCTGAGTTTGTCCTGGCCGAACGCCCGTTGCCGGTCGGTCCAAAGCATCTCTCTTAAGGGCGTTTCGCTAATGCGGCCCAAACGGTACTGCGGATAAACATAGTGATCGCAGGAATAGAGGCTGCCGTCATGTTCGAGCGCAAGGCCATTGCCACAGGTCTCTGCAAAGACGCACAGGGAGGAAGGCCCTCCCATCCAAAGGCCGAGCTGGACATCAAAGAACTGAACAAACACCTTGCCGATGTCCTTCCGGAACCAGGTATCGAAGACATCACACAGGAATTTGCCGTAGACGCGGGGGGTGACACTCCACTCGGTGACCGAATTGCCCGGGTCCATGTCCACCTGCGGCGCGCCTGCCAGCCCATCCGTACCGCTGCGTTCCACAATCGGGATGAACTGAATGAATTCAAACCCGGCACCTTTTAAGAACTTGTAGACCTCCTTGCCTTTCACACCGTTGGCGCGATGCACGGTACAAAGTGCGTTGTGATCGACCTCGTGGCGCTGCAAAACCTCAAGCCCGCGCATCACCGCATCAAATGTCGCCCGTCCTGCCCGGTCGACACGGTAGTGGTCGTGAATTTTTCTGGGGCCGTCGATGCTGATCCCGACCAGAAAGCTGTTTTCGTGAAAGAAGGCGCCCCATTCATCGTCAAGGAGCATGCCGTTGGTTTGTATGGCATTGGATATTTTCACGCCCTTGGGCGCGTATTTTTCCTGCAACCGGACAATATTCTTGAAGTACGCAACACCCAGCAGCGTGGGTTCTCCTCCCTGCCAGGCAAAGGAAACTTCGGCCATGCCGGCTTCCAACGAGGTTACGATGACCTGCCGGATATAGCTGTCCAGAACCTCATCGGACATCCGGAATTTCTTTTCATCCGGAAACAGCTTTTCCTTCTCAACGTAGTAGCAGTACCTGCAATCAATATTGCAGCGCGGCCCAATGGGCTTGGTCATGATGGAGAAGGGAGAAGGTTCGATCATGGCAGTTGCTTGCTCCGATTAGAACCGTCGACAGACGTCGTCAAAGACCTTTGGCTGCCGCACTTTTCAATGCCGGGTAGCGCCTGTTTTTGCGCATACTTGAGAAAACACGCGCGCCGCAGACCCGGCAACAGTCATCAGACACCTTTGCCATACCCGCGCCATTCTGGCCACTCAATGAAATTCGACGGACCCTCAGTTTCCCCATTCAAGTCGTGCATCTGTGACTTCGGATCTAGCATTTTTAAGCACGCTCGAACCTGTCAAAATCCGTTGCAACCTCGACATCGGACGCCGTTCAACCACCTCGTCGCCATCGAAGATGGTGAACCCGTCGTCCTCATCGGCATCTTGATCCAGCTGTAAGATCCGACACTCATGCTCGGAAGCGGCTAGAAGAAGTTCGCAGAACTTTCTCGAAAAACCTTCGTGCAACCGCTCTTCGATCCAGCCCCTTTGCCATGCATCCGGATCGTCGCCCCAAGGCCAAGCCCAGACCATGTGGATGACGATAGTATGTTCCGTCGCATGAACCCGGAAAGGCGTTTCTTCGCCATGGAACAAGCTACGCGCCATGTGCTGAAGGAGATGATAGTCACTCATTCGGATATGGCAGAACGAAGTGTCGAACATAGAAACAACGGGCACGAGAATTTCCTGAGCTTGATGTTTGGATTTAAAGAGTGCTGAAGTCACCCTTGGCCCTATTCATCGAGCTGATCCAAGCGATTGAGGGGCTTCAGAACCGCAACTTCGCTTCCTTCAAAAAGGCAGAGGTCGCGACAAACACCGCCGTCTGAAGCGAGCCTGAGCTCATCAGCCCCAAGATCAAGGGCGAAAAGCAGGACCTCGCAGAACGCGCGTGAATACCCCTCTCCCAACCGTCGCCGGATCTGGTCTTCTGGAGTGACCCAATGCCAATCGACGGAAATGACGAGTGAAGTCTTTTTCACGCTCACGGGAAACGCCATGCCAAAGACTGCTTCTTCCAACAAAAGCTCCAGGTCGGTCGATGGAACATGTAGCGTCGACAGGCTCAATTGCCGCCGTGTAGAGCCCCCCTCCGCTTCTGCGACAACGAGGTCTTGTGCGCTGACGCCGAGATTCCGGCCGTCACCATGTGACATAGAGTAATGGGGGGATGAAGGCGAAAATGGCAGAAAACTGCTGATGTCCGGTCGGCCCTGTCGGTTGTTCGGTCCTCGTGTCAGCACTTCGCCGGTTTCATACCGGTCGACAAGGTCATCGAACGCCGTGCGACTGGCGATCGGATCAAAGCCAAGGCCAACGAGCTTTTCGACAATCTGCGCAGTCAGTACTGCAAAATGACGTCTGGCTTCCGGGCTCTTGCCAGTTGTTACGATGTGATGAAACGAGGCTACGGCAATGTCTTCCGTGGACGGCCTGCGCCTGTCCTTTTGGCGAGTGCGATACGCTCTTTGACGTGCAGCCGCGCAAGCTCGCCGCTGCTTCGTCGCACGGTTCAATTTCCTCATAGGGGTATCCTGGATTATTACTACCGGACGGTTTTGGTCGGCACACGCGTTTACTCGAACGCGCGCGCTCTATGCTGAGCCGCTCTCAAGCCGGAACTCGAGATCATCAACAATCTGATCGATATGGGCCAGCCGTTCTTCGGCGGCTCAGAACTCGGCAATCCGGCGTTGATTGATCAATTCCGAAGCTGCTAACTCCATCTGCCTTCTCCTGAATGAGCTGGTTTTTGCCAAGAACGATATGTTCGTTCTCATTCAGGATTGAGCCACGATCTCATCGGCGCAATGGAGAAAACGATATTTTTTCCAGTGGCTTACCAATTCTGTTGACGGGCACTGATAGCAACCGAGCTATTTGAGTGATCTTTTTTGGAAGTATTTGCCGGCGGGGATGAGATTGGGCGTCTTCAGGCTTTTATCGCTCTCAAACCTTGTCCTTTGCGGCGCCTAACTGTCGGCATTTGCGGTTCCGGTCTTTGGCGCGACGAAACTCTCCCTTCCCCGCGACGCCGTTATCAGATGAAACGCGATCGCCGAACTTTGAAACAAATGTCCAGTTCACGCGGTGACGTCTTGAATTGCATTGTTAGTGACCTGAATCGAAAGAGCGTAATTTAAAACAATTTGATAAGCGTTGCGGGTGACCCGTACACAATCGGAACAGGTCGCGGGCAACTGCCTCAGACTGGCGCCAACGCACTACGCGGAGAGATTCACTCTTTTCAGAGACCGCTTGGGAGCTCTGGATCGTTGGCGCCACCAAAAAAAAATTTCCGTATCGACCCACCGGGTGACTAAAAGCGCCAGCTCGAGGTCAAGGATTCGCGCAAGGATTCATCTTCATTCGGTAGCCGTCTCATCCTGAATTCTTGCCGTGAATGGGACGTCGTCTCGCATGCCTTGGAAACGCTTCGGTTTTCTCAAAAATACAACCTGAAAACGAATCCTTGAGGCGAATGCATGGGCACCTGGCACGCAAGGATTCGACCCGGCCCACTGGCAACTCCACGCAAGGATTCACCCCTTATCTTCTTGTAATATAATGACTTTCTGATTTATCGGTTTGTTAACTAAATTCACTTTCTCCTGATTGTGCACGGCGGCACTCTGAAATATTTGAGGAAAAATCAGCAACCAAAGATTGCTTGCATCATACAAAGGAGAAAATCCGTGACGAACGAAAATGTGCAGTTTGATGTCGAAATGCTGGACGGTGACGCCAAGGCTCGTATTGAGGCAATCAGCAAGAATATTCTCGGACTTGGAAAGAAGGATACCGAAGCAACCTTCGAGCTCGGCGCCTTGATTGATGAAGCGTCCACGGTAATCGGCGACGACAGGCTGTGCGACAGCTGGCTGGTGGCCCATCTCGGGTTCACCGGTCGTCACGCCCGCAATATCAGGGCGGTGCATCGGAACCTTGCAGGGCTTAAGGCGAAATGCATTCGCCTCGCGGTTTCGCCGACCAATCTTTACAAGCTCGCGCACGCGGAACCAGACGGCATTGAAGCAGTGCTGCGAATATATGAAAGCGGCCAACGGCCTCAGGTCCGAGAAGTCAGTGCCATCTTGAAAGGCCCTGGTGACACTGACGATACGGATCTGCCCATCGAAGACAGACCAACGCTCACTGGCCTCGCAAAATACGGCGCCCAGGAGCAGCGATCTCGGATCACCCGCATGAGGGAACTGCTCAGCTACATCATCGCTCATATCATCGAGGCGTATGAACCAGAACTGCGCGGCCGCGCCGTGGTCAAGAGCCACCTTCGGGAAAAGATCCGTTTGCAATCAGAAGAGGCGCACGATTTGCTCAGGATCATGATCGGGCTTCTTCGCCGTGATGATCATTGGGCGTCTGCGATCGGGCACCTTGGCCTTGTAGATCCGGAGAACGACGGAGGCTGTGCAAGACTGCTCAAGTTGCTCAACCAGCTCCAGTATATCGAGAATGTGTCGTCAAAGACCTTGCCAGCCTTTCTCAAGGACAGTGCAATCCCGCAATTGCAATGGTCGCTCGGTCTCAAAGACAAGGAGATTGCTGCCTTGTTCGAAAAGGCCGCAGAAAAGAATGCGCCCAAAACCGCGAAAAAGGCTGCCAAGAAAGCACAGGCGAAGAACGAGCCAGAAAGGGCCGAGACGCCTTCTGAGGGCCCCCCTTCGCTAGAGGACAAAAAAACCGAGAAGCCAAAGCACAAATTCGAGCGTCCGGATTTTTTGAACAAGGCAGCCGAAAAGGCTGCCTGATCCCTTTCGCTGTTGGGGCAATCACCCAGAACCTGTCAGCCGTCATCAATGCCGACAAGACAGATGATGATGGC
>NZ_JAILWL010000375.1 GCF_025698965.1 Roseibium sp. | reverse complement strand
GAAAGAAGACAATCCCCGCCGGATCACAGTGTTTGAATAATACGGGTTGCTCAAAACGAAACACGGTTCAGACCCCGATGTAATTGGCAGTGATTTCTTCAGTCAGATCTTCAAGCGGGCCATTCCAAACCGTTTTGCCCCGCTCAAGAATCGACGCCCGATCGCAAACGCCTTTCAACTCTTTCAGCGACTTGTCGATCACCAGGATGGAAAGGCCCGTTTCGGCCTTCAGACGCCGGATAACCGTCCAGATTTCCTGACGAATGATCGGTGCCAGCCCTTCCGTTGCTTCGTCCAGGATCAATAGTTTCGGGTTTGTCATCAAAGCTCGACCGATCGCCAACATCTGCTGTTCACCACCGGAAAGAGACGATGCCTGCTGTCCGCGCCGTTCCCCCAGTCTCGGGAAAAGGTCAATCACCCTTTGAAACGTCCAGTCACCACTCCGGGCTGCTGCAATCAGATTCTCATGAACAGTCAGCGATCCGAAACATCGCCGGCCTTCGGGGACCAGCCCCAGACCCAGACGAGCGGCACGGTGACTGGGAAGACGTATCAGATCATGCCCGTCGAATGTGATCCGGCCTTCTGCCGGAAGCATCCGGCAGATGCATTTGACCGTAGTGCTCTTTCCCATGCCGTTGCGGCCAAGCAACGCCAACACCTCCCCCTCACGGATTTCCAGATCCACACCGAAGAGAGCCTGACTGGCGCCATAGGACGCGGCAACGTTTTCGAGTGTCAAAAGGCTCATGCGTCCTCCCCGAGATAGGCTTCCTGTACGGCTGCATCGGAGCGGATTTCATCCACGGTTCCGGTGGCAATCACTTCGCCATAGACAAGCACGCTGATCCGGTCTGCCAGGGCAAAAACCGCATCCATGTCATGTTCCACCAGCAAGATGGGAGCCTCCTGACGCAACACATCCAGAAAGCCGGTCAGCCGTTTCGATCCCTCCGCTCCCATTCCGGCCATCGGCTCGTCCATGACCAGAGCCTTGGGACGCAATGTGAGCGCAACCGCGACTTCCAGCTGACGGCGCTGACCGTGGCTGAGTTCGGCCGTGCGCATGCGCGCCTGGCCTTCCAGTCCGACACGAAGCAACGCTTCTTCGGCCGTTGCACGCAAGTCCTTATCGTTGAGCGCATCCTTCCAGAACCGCCAGGGCCTGCCACTTGCGCCAAGCGCACCCAGCAAGGCATTCTGAAGAACCGTGTCTTCCATCGCCAGAGAAGAGATTTGAAACGTCCGCCCCAATCCCACACGAGCCCGGGCGCGGGCTGTCTCGTGAGTAACATCACGGCCAAGCAGCTGCACGCTGCCCGTATCCGGTTTCAGCGTGCCGCAGATCTGGCCAATCAGAGTTGATTTTCCAGCGCCATTCGGTCCGATCACCGCATGGATTTCACCCGGGAAAAGATCAATCGAGATATCCCGGCTGGCTCGCAGTGCTCCAAAACTTTTGCTGATGCCTTGTGTCTTGAGAACAGGGTCAGTCATGCACGGCCTCCCGTCCCGAAACCATTCCGATCAAACCGCCGCGACCGAACAAAACGATGACCAGCAGCAGGAGGCCAAGATAGATATGCCAGTAGTCGCTGAGCCCGCCGAGCCAATGTTCGAGAGCAACGAAGGCGAGAGCTCCTACAACCGGGCCAAAGAGGCGCCCGACCCCACCCAGGATGATGAAGATCATGATCTCACCGCTCGTCTGCCAGCTGAACATGGTGGGACTGACAAAACGGTTGAGGTCCGCAAACAGCGCGCCAGCCAGTCCGGTGATGACACCGGAAATGACAAACGCCACCAGCTTGACGCGCTTTGGGTCAAGACCGACAGTCTCCACCCGCATCGGTGCCTGACGGGCCGCGTTGAGAGCTAGTCCGAACGGAGATTTCGAGAGCTTCCAGGCGAACAAAAGAACCAGACAGAGCAAGACGAAACACAACCCGTAAAACTGGATTGGAGCAAGCGTATTCAATCCGGGGAAGCCGTTGCGGATATAGATCGACAATCCGTCCTCACCACCATATTCGGCCCACGAAATGGCGAAGAAGAAGAACATCTGACCGAAGGCCAGTGTGATCATGATGAAATAGACACCGGTCGTACGCAGCGACAGCGCCCCGATCACCAGCGCGGCCAGCGCTGAACAGGCTATCGCGACCAGCCAGATCAGCGGCATCGACTTGGTGCCGTCAATCAGAAACGGCCATTCGGCCAGAGGAGTGTAAGTCTGTGCATGGTGAGCAAGAATGCCCATGGCATATCCGCCGATACCAAAGAACACCGCATGCCCAAGACTGACCAGGCCACCGATACCGAGTGCAATGTTCAATCCGATGGCAGCAATGGCAAAGATTGCGGCGCGTGTCATCAGGGTAATGGTGAAAGGTTCGTCCATGAAAACCGCCCAGAGAGGGATGGCCACCAGGAGCAGAAGCGTCAGGGCGTTGACGTAAGTTTCCCTTATCATGCGCGCGCTCCGAACAGACCGGCCGGGCGCAGGATCAGTACTGCAGCCATTAGGATGTAGATCGCCATGGAGGCAAGCGAAGATCCGATTGAGGTCGCCGTCGAGGGATCAAAAAACAGTTTCAGGGCCTCCGGCAGAAAGATGCCGCCAAGCGTGTCTGTTAGACCGACAAGAATGGCACCGATGAGCGCCCCCTTGATGGAGCCGATACCGCCAATCACGATGACAACGAAGGCAAGGATGAGCACCGGCTCGCCCATGCCGACCTGAACCGACTGGATCGCACCGACCAGTGCACCCGATAGTCCGGCCAATGCGGCGCCGAGTGCGAACACGATTGTGTAAAGCATGGCAATATCGACACCGAGTGCACCGATCATTTCCCGGTCGTTCTCTCCTGCCCGGATCTGAACGCCCAAGCGCGTTTTTGAAATCAGGAGATAGAGCCCCAGCGCAACGAGAAGACCGATGACGATCAGGGTCAGTCTATAGAGCGGATATTCAATACCGCCCGGCAAGGTTACCGGCCCGGACAGGAATTCCGGGACGTTCAGGAAGAGCGGAAAAGATCCGAAGATCCAGCGCGTTCCTTCCGAAAAAATCAGGATCAGCGCAAAGGTTGCCAGCACCTGATCCAGATGATCCTTGTCGTAAAGACGCCGGATGACGACCAGTTCGACAAGAGCCCCCGCAAGCGCAGCCCCTGCAAGGGCTGCGATCAGACCAAGTATGAACGACCCGCTCGCGGCAGCAACAGCAGCCGCGCAGAACGCACCGATCATGTAGAGCGAGCCGTGGGCAAGATTGATCAGCCCCATAACTCCGAATATCAGCGTCAGGCCGGCCGCCATCAAAAACAGCATGATGCCGAATTGCAGGCCGTTCAGAACCTGCTCTATGAGCAATATCAGTGACATGGATTTCCCGCGTCTCGGACCGGCGCGACAAACCGCGCCGGTCGTCGGTCAAGACTTACATGTTGCATTCAGACCAATAGGCGTCGGCGTGGCTGGTCAGCGCCGTCCCGATGATCTTGTTGGTGAAAACGTCGCCTTCCTTCACCACTTCACGGACATAGATGTCCTGGATCGGGTGATGGTTCGGTCCGAACGTGAAGCTGCCACGGGTCGAAGAAAAATCTGCAGCTTTCAGCGCTTCGCGAAATGCGTCGGCATCCTTGACATCTGCCTTCGCCATTGCGGAAAGCAGCAGGTTTGCCGTGTCGAAACCCTGAGAGGCATAAAGCGACGGCAATCGGCCATATTCGGCCTGGAACGCGTCTACAAACGCTTTGTTGGTGGGATTATCAATGTCCTTGTTCCACTGGCTGGTATTGATAACCCCGAGGGCGGCATCACCAACGGCCTGAAGAATTCCCTGATCGAACGAAAATGCAGGTCCGACAACCGGAAGGTCGACGCCGGAATCCTCGTACTGCTTCAGGAAGGAAATCCCCATACCGCCCGGCAGGAAGAAGAACACGCTGTCCGCGCCGGATGCCCGGATCTGCGCGATCTCGGCTGCGTAGTCGGTCTGCCCCAGTTTGGTGTAGATCTCACCGGCCAGATCACCTTCGTAGAACCTCTTGTACCCGGTCAGGGCGTCCTTACCCGCCGGATAGTTCGGCGCAAGAATAAAGCTGTTCTTGTGACCGGCGAAATTCGCATAGGCACCCGCGGCTTCGTGCAGGTTGTCGTTTTGCCAGGCGACATTGAAGTAGTTCGGATGACAGCCTTTGCCTGCCAGAACAGACGGCCCGGCATTCGGCGAAAGATAGAATTTGCCCTGCGCTGTAGCAGCCGGAACAACTGCCATCGCCAGGTTCGACCAGATGATCCCGGTGAGTACATCCACTTTTTCGGACTGAATCATCTTGTCGGCAAGCTGCACGGCAATGTCCGGCTTGCGCTGATCGTCTTCAATTACGACTTCCAGGTCCTCGTTGCCGGATTGCTTGACGGCGAGCATGAAACCATCCCGCACATCGATGCCAAGCCCCGCCCCGCCACCCGAAAGGGTCGTGATCATGCCGACTTTTACCGGTTCGGCCTTTGCTCCTGAAAGACCGATCGTCAAGGCGGCCACTGCCGCCATCGTCACCAACTTCATTGCTTGCTCCTATTGATCTTAAACGCCTGCTGTTCCCGTCCGTATATTGATTCAGCTCGTGACTTGCCTATTAACAGCAAGACAAAAGCATAGGGCAATCAATTGTTTATTATTCTCCTGCGTGCCCCGGGCGCAGGAGTGAAAGCGTGCTTGTCACGCGTCCGGTCTGAGCCGAAACCTCTGGATTTTGCCCGTTTCCGTTTTCGGCAAAGCGTCGGTGAAGACAATCGACCGCGGATATTTGAACGGAGCGATCGTCGCTTTCACATGATCCTGCAAAACCTTGCACAACTCATCCGATGCCTCGATGTCTTCGCTCAAAACAACATGCGCCTGGACGATGGCCCCTCTTTCAGTGTCCGGCACACCGATGACGGCACATTCCAGTACAGCGGGATGCGCGAGTAGTGCAGCTTCCACTTCAGGACCGGCAATGTTGTAACCGGAGGAAATGATCATATCGTCATTGCGGGCGGCAAAATGCAGATGCCCATCCGCACTCATGGAAAAGCTGTCGCCGGTAATGTTCCAGCCATCAATGACATAGTCCCGTTGACGCTCGTCAGCGAGATAACGACATCCGGTTGGCCCGCGAACGGCCAGTCTGCCGACCTCTCCTTCAGCGACCGGTTTACCGTCCACACCTAGAACCTTGACCTCGTAGCCACTGACCGGCTTGCCGGTGCATGCCGGTTTATGATCCCCGAACCTGTTTGAAACGAAGATATGCAGCATTTCGGTCGCACCGATCCCATCCAGCATCGGTTTGCCTGTTTTCTGCATCCAGGCGTCGTAGACCGGTGCCGGCAACGTTTCACCGGCCGAAACCGCCGCCCTCAAAGACGAGAGATCCGCACCTTCCTCCATCGCACGCAGCATCACCCGGTATGCGGTCGGCGCGGTGAAACAGACGGTCGCCTTATATTTCTGGATGATCTCGATCATGTTCGGAGGCGAGGCCTTTTCCAAAAGCGTCGCCGCTGCTCCGAAACGAAGCGGGAAAATTGCCAGGCCACCAAGACCGAATGTAAAGGCAAGCGGCGGCGACCCCACGAAAACATCGTCAGGCGTAACCCCAAGCACTTCCTTCGCATAGCCGTCCGCGACAATCAGCAGGTCACGGTGGAAGTGCATAGTCGCCTTGGGTGTTCCGGTCGATCCGGAGGTGAACCCCAGCAGCGCAACATCGTCCCGTCCGGTCGGAACCGCGTCGTACAGAACCGGTTTTTCAAGCGCCAGCCGATCAAGTTCCGCATCGTGATTGGACGTACCGTCGAAACCGACCACTTTTTTCAGGAACGGCGAAGATTTGGCGCAAGTCACCATTTCGGTCATAAGGCGCGTGTCGCACAGGGCAAATTCGATTTCCGCCTTGTCGACAATCTTTGAAAGCTCACCGGCGCGCAACATCGGCATTGTATTGACGACGACGGCCCCGGCCTTGGTCGCAGCCAGCCAGCAGGCGACCATCGCCGGGTTGTTGGCCGAACGGATCAGCACCCGATTGCCGGGTTTCACACCAAGATCCTCGGAAAGGACATGTGCAAGCCGGTTGGTCCAGTCGGACAATTCCTTGTAGGTTCGCCGCCTGCCGTTTCCGATCAGGGCTGTATGATCGCCAAAACCGCGTTCAACCATCGTGTCGGTCAACTCGACAGCGGCATTGAGGCGGTCGGGATAGTCGAAATTCTCCAGCAGGAACTCGGGCCACTGGTCTTCCGGCGGTAGATTGTCCCGCGTGAAAGTGTCGATATGTGCGGAGGGACCAAGCATGGATCAGTCTCCCTGAAAAGCGCCGAGCGTCTGGCGCGCAATGATGATCTTCTGGACGTCCGACGCACCCTCATAGATGCGCAGCGCCCGGATCTCGCGATAGAGCCTTTCAACCGGCATGCCGGAGCGAACGCCGTCACCTCCGAACAACTGAACCGCCTTGTCGATGACCTGCTGTGCCCGATCGGTCGC
>NZ_JAILWL010000374.1 GCF_025698965.1 Roseibium sp. | reverse complement strand
CGATCAGCATAGTTCTCTTGGTCTGCGCCATCAGATCTCTCCTGCCTGCAAGTTGGCCAGGAAGGTTGCGTAGCCTTCCTCACCCATCCAGAATTTCACAAGATTGTCGACCCCGCGGGAGGTCAGCGTCGCCCCTGCAATCGCGTCGACATGATATTCGATCCCGGCTGGCGGCGGCACCTTGTCGACCGTGATCTGCAGGTCACCGTTGTCATCCCGCAATTTCTTGCCTGACCACAGTGCCTTCCAGCGCGGATTGTCGACCTCGGCGCCAAGGCCGGGCGTTTCGGCATGCTGGTAGAATTGCAGACCGAAAATATCGTTGCCGTTGGATTCCAGAGCGACGAACCCGTAAAGGGTCGACCATAGGCCGTAACCGTGCACCGGCAAAATGACCTTGTCGATCGATCCGTCATCCTTGCGTAGCAGGTAAATGGTCTTGAAATTCGACTGACGGCCGATACCTGCCGGATCGTCGGTCAGCGCGCGGCTCAACTCGGGATCGCCTGCGGCGGCCAGCTCGTCAAAAGTGGTCGGGTCAAAATCGGCCGTGAACTTGCCCGTCGTCAGATCAAGAACATGCGGTTCGAACGCTTCAAACGCCTCGCGGACATTCGTGCCCGGCTCATAGACACCGGCAACCTGAAGAATGTTGATGCGCTTGTCGCGCAGCTTGTTTTCTTCCTGGATCGGTCGAAGCGACACAGCCGTGGCTGACACGATCATCGATGCGACCAGGCAAAGAGTTACCGCGACAAACAGTGTTTTGGGCACGGAGTCCGGCGGCATGTCGAGAAAACGCCTCACAAAGCCTTTTTGCCGGCCTTTATCCAGTTGTCCGTTTTCCTCAGGCATTTCGCTTCGCCCTGCGTTTGATGTTTGCCTGCACCACGAAATAGTCGATCAAAGGTGCAAAAACGTTACCGAACAGAATTGCCAGCATCATTCCTTCCGGGAAGGCCGGATTGATCACGCGGATCATGACCACCATGAACCCGATGAGCGCGCCGTAAATGTACCGGCCAAGATTGGTATGCGAGGCCGAAACCGGCTCGGTCACCATAAAGGCGAGACCGAAGGCATAACCACCCAGCACCAGGTGCCAGTACCAGGGCATCGCAAACATCGGATTGGTGTCTGAGCCGATCAGATTGAGCAACGTCGAAAAGGCGATCGTTCCGGCAAGACAACCGACAATGAGCCGCCAGTTGGCAATCTTTGTGATGAGAAGGAATGCCAGGCCGATCAGGCAGGCAAGCGCTGACGTTTCACCGATACTGCCCTGAATGGTGCCAATAAACGCTTCCATCCAGGTCACGCCGTTTGCGGCCAGATCCTTGAAACCTTCGGACGCGGAAATCGAAAGCGCGGTTGCTCCGGAAAAGCCGTCCACCGGTGTCCAGATCGTGTCTCCCGACATCTGTGCAGGGTAAGCGAAATAAAGGAACGCGCGCCCTGTCAGGGCCGGGTTGAGGAAGTTCTTGCCTGTTCCACCGAACACTTCCTTGCCGATCACAACACCGAAGGAAATGCCGAGAGCTACCTGCCACAAAGGAGCTGAAGCGGGAAGAATTAGCGCATAAAGCATTGAAGTTACGAGAAAACCCTCGTTCACCTCATGTCCGCGCACTGTCGCGAACACCACTTCCCAAATTCCGCCGACCACAAGCGTCGTGATGTAGATCGGCAGGAAATAGAGAAGACCGTGCAGGAAATTGGCGAACGGGTTCGCCGGATCAAAGCCGATACCCAGTGCCTCGATGATCCACGCGCGCCAGCCGGATGCGCCATGGGCGGCAATCGCTGAATTGACCTGGAAGCCAACGTTATACAGACCAACCAGAATGCACGGGATCGTCGCGATGACCACATAGGTCATGATCCGCTTCATGTCGATATAGGAGCGCGCATGAGGTGCGGCGGTCGTCACCGTCTTCGGTGTGTACAGGAAACTTTCCACCATCTCGTAGACTGGGAAAAGTTTCTCGAATTTGCCGCCCTTCTCAAAATGAGGCTCAACGCGGTCAAAGAGGCTGCGCAGACCCAAGGTCTAGCCCTCCTTCTCGATTTTGGTGAGGCAGTCGCGAAGCGCCATGCCATATTCATATTTTGCAGGGCAGGCAAAACCCACCAACCCCAGATCTTCTTCATCCAGCTCCAGGGCCCCAAGTGCCTGCGCCTGATCCGTATCCATAACGAGCAGCGCACGCAACAGCTGAGTGGGCAGAAAGTCCTGCGGCATCAGTTCTTCAAAGGTGCCGGTCGGCACCATGGCACGACGCCCGCCGTTCAGATTTGACGTGAGCGCATAGAGTTTTTTGGAAAAGGCAGAGCCGAGAACCGGTTGGAACGCGTATTTCGAAGGCATTGGACGGATCCAACCCATCGGGATCTGTTTGTGATCTTCTTCGATCAAGGTGATCTGGCGGGCATATCGCCCCAGATAAGCGCTGTTCCCTTCGCCGAGACGGCCGCTCAAAATCGATCCTGAGATCAGGCGAACCGGTGCATCACCGGCAATTTCACCCTCTGCAAGCTCCGTCATGGACGCGCCGGAAACCGTTCTGATCAGCCGCGGATTGGCACACAGGGGGCCAGTCAGAGCGATCACCCGGCTCGGATCGAAATTTCCTGTCTGAAGCAGCCGTCCGATGGCGATGACATCCTGATAGCCAATCGTCCAAACCGTTTTTGCCGAACTGGGCGCATCCAGAAAGTGCATGTGAGTTCCGGCAAGACCGGCAGGATGGGGACCTGAAAACTCCGATGCTTCTACTCCCTTGACGTTATGTCCCGGAATGGAGGCACCTGCAGCAAAACAGAGATGGGTTTTACCGTCGCTGAGCGAAGCAACTGCCTCAAGTCCCTTCTCGAAGGCGTCGCCACTGTCGGCAATGATCACCGCCGGATCAGCCGACAAGGGTTCGGTATCCATGGCCGTGACAAAAATTGCTGCAGGCCGGGACGCCGGATCAGGAACTGCCGAATAAGGACGTGTGCGAAACGAAGTCCAAAGCCCGGAAGCACACAGGCGTTCAACAAGACCGGATGAGGTCGAGATATCACCGACTTCGGCGAACTTCACCGGACTGGCAGCTTCTGCATCAACTTCAATCTCGACACTGATCAGTACGCGGCGTGCGCCGCGGTTGATGGCTTTCACGCGACCGGCAACCGGCGATGTCACCATCACATCCGGCGTGTCCTTGTGGAAAAACACCGGAGCACCAACACCAACAACGTCACCTTCCTGAACAACCAGCCGAGGTTTCAAACCAATATAGTCTGCGGCCAGAACCGCTGCGGTCCGAACCTCGCGTTCGTCGCTGATCTCTTGAACAGGTGCCCCCGTGACGGGCAGATCAAGACCTTTTTTGAGCTTAAAGCTTTGCACGCATCCGGCCTCCAGAATTCGACAAAACGCCATATGCTACGTTTTTGCTCTGGTAAAAAGCACTAATTTGCCTGTTTGCTCCATTTTTTTGTTGAATCAGCTCTCGAAACCAAAGAAAAGCGCCTCAAGGACGCGCGACGCTTGTCGCAAATGATCTATCGGAGACGGTTACCGTGCCAACTAACATTACATTCTCCCGGCGCAGCTTCATCCTTATGTCGCTGACTTTGGCTGCCTGTAAGGGCGGTGCGGATGTTCTGGAACTTTCCGGGTCCACCATGGGGACCAGCTATTCCGTTACAGCTGTCGATCACGATCGGAACTTGGACAAGGTGGCCCTGCAGCAGGCACTCGAAAAACGCCTGCTGGCGGTGAACGCGCAAATGTCCAACTGGGACGCGACCTCCGAAGTCTCCCGTTTCAACGCCTTCAATTCGACCGCCCCGATGAAAGTCTCCGAAAATCTGGCAAAGGTCGTCAGCGCGTCGCGGGACATCAACCAGGCAAGTGACGGACAATTCGACATTACCCTTGGTCCTGTGATCGAAGCCTGGGGTTTTGGCGCCAAGAATACCGGTCGTCACGCCGAGCCTGATGCAGCTGCCATCAGCGCCGCTTACGAAGTTGCCGGCCAAACCCAGGGCCTTCATGTTGACGGAAACACCTTGCGCAAAAGCCATCCCGGCACGCAGATCTATCTGCCGTCCATTGGCAAAGGCCACGGCGTCGACCAGATGGCTGAGGTCGTCAAAGGCTTTGGCCTCACCGATTTCATGGTTGAGATCGGTGGCGACGTCTATGTCTCCGGTCGCAATGCAGACAGCATGAACTGGCAGATCGGCATTGAAACGCCGGATGCTCATACCCGGACTATTTCGAGCAGGACGGCGTCCGTTTCTCGCACATTATCGACGCACATACCGGTCGCCCGATCACTCACCGAACCGCTTCTGTAACCGTCTTGGCGGAAAACACGATGCTGGCCGACGCCTGGGCAACTGCCATGCTGGTCCTTGGCACTGAACGCGGACTTGAAATCGCAAATCAGCGTGATATGGCCGTATTGTTCATTGATCGTGACGCCGAGGCAGGGAATAAGGGTTTCGTATCTGCAGCCAGCAAACGCTTTGCTCAGTTGCAGGCCTGACAACCGGATCGGACGGATTAAGTGCTGACCTTTGCTCTGACATTTGCATTGCTGCTGCTCGTCATCTTCGGCATGGCGCTCGGTGTGATTTTTTCAGGCAAGACGATCAAGGGAAGCTGCGGTGGGCTGAATGCGATTTCCGATGCAGACCAATGCGTGGTCTGCAGCAAGGAAATCGACCCGAACAGCCCGCTGCGCGAGCGTCTCAAGTGCCCGAGAGCCAAAAAGATGCTTGCGGAAATGGAAGCCGCCCAACCGGAAACAGCTGCCTGATACTCTGCTCTTAAGGCGTTGAAGACAGAGGTATAAACGCGACCAGCCCCAGGCAAATGGCAGCGATCAGTCCGAATACCCACAGCTGCCAGCGCGGCCCCTCCTTCACCCAGACCCGGCGATATTGATACCCGGCAAAGCAGGCAACAACGAACAAAATCGTTGCCGTCAGCGGTGAGAGAAAAAAATCTACCAATTTGGAGAGTTCCTTAGGCCGACCGGTTTCGGATAAGCTATGCTTGACTCGAGAAGTCGACATACAGCAGGGAGCCAAATTCATGCCAAGCTCTTATCAGGCCCCAAGCCGAAAAGACAAGATGCACGAGACAACGCACAGCCAGACCTCGGAATCGAATACGTCGAAAGAGACTGCGACAGTCCGAAAGATTCTGGACACCAAGGGCAAGGACGTATTCGCCCTCCGGCCTCAGAACACGCTGCATGAAGCCGTTGTTATGCTGAAGGAAAAGCGGATCGGCGCACTTCTTGTCAAAGATGCAGACGGAAAGCTGCTAGGCATTCTGTCTGAACGGGACATCGTCCGCCGACTGGCAGAGACGCCCGGACAGACCCTGCCGCAAAGGGTTGAAGACATCATGACCACCAGCGTGGAGGTCTGCGGTCCCGATGACGCGCTGATTACCGTTTTGCGCAAGATGACCGAGGGACGCTTCCGCCACATGCCGGTGATCGAGAACGACGCAATTATCGGGATCGTGACCATTGGCGATGTCGTGAATTATCGCCTGAATGAGCTGGAATACGAGTCTTTGAAACTCAAGCAGCTGATTGTCGGATAATCAGAAAGCACACAACTTCATTCATACTCATTGAATGTGCGAAGGGCCGATTGTTGAAATCGGCCCTTATTGTCACGCGGCCGTCGCAAGACGCCACAAGGACTTGATGAGCCCGGTCCCTGGTCAATCGAAAAGGGACGGCAGGAACAGGGAAAATGCTGGAACATAGGTGATCAGCATCAGGGCAACGAAGAGAGCCAGGTAGAACGGCCAAATCGTTTTCAGCGCTTCTTCGATCCTGATCCTGCCGACCGCACAGCCGACAAACAGGCAGGTTCCGACCGGCGGAGTACACAGGCCAAGCCCCAGATTGACCAGCATCATGATGCCGAACTGAACCGGATCCATGCCAAGCTCCCGTGCAAGCGGGAGGAAAATCGGCGTGCAGATCAAGATTAGTGCAGCCATATCCATGATCATGCCCAGCACCAGCAGCACCGCATTGATCATCAGAAGAATTAGGATCGGATTGTCCGTAATTCCCTGAAGCAGGTCGGCGGTCATGCTTGGCACACGATAGAACGTAAGCATGTAGGCAAAGGCCCCCGCACAGGCAATCAGGATCATGACCATCGATGTTGTTCGCACCGACTGGACAACGGCGATCTTGAACTTCTCCCAAGTGATATTGCGATAGACAAGAAGAGTGACCAGAAAGGCATACATTGCACCGAATGCGCCGGATTCGGTAACCGTGAAGACCCCGGACAAGACGCCGCCCACAATGATGACTGCGGTCATGAGACCGGGAATGGCACTTGCGAAATTCAATGCAAGTGCAGACCATCCCGGAAACTTTTCAGCACTGTAACCGCGTTTCACCGCAACCAGATAGGCAGTGGCCGCAAGGCAAAGACACATCAGGACGCCCGGGACGACCCCGGCCAGAAACAGCTTGGATATCGAAACCGCACCGCCTGTCGCCAAGGCAAAGATGATCATGTTG
>NZ_JAILWL010000373.1 GCF_025698965.1 Roseibium sp. | reverse complement strand
GTACAAAACGCTCACCATCAGCAACAGCAGGCGCGCTCAATCCCGTAAATGCAATGGCTGCAGCAGCCATCGCAAACAATGTCTTCTTCATAAAATCCTCCCAGATTAAATGCTGTCTTGCGCAGGCGGACCAAAATGTGCGCCCTGCACAAATCGAGGCGGCCATGGATTGTCATGGCTGCTTTTGGAATATAAATTCCATTTTGGTTTTATTGCAACAGATTTTTTCTAAAATTAGGAAGATTGGTTGCGGCGCGTGCCGACCGACACGGCCAAAGCTATAGCCAGTGAGAGACTTGCCGACAGGGCTCGAAAGTCACCGACGTCAAATTCCGAAACAAGCAGCTGAATTGCCTTGATGCGCGCGAGCGGACTGGTGACGACATCGGTTATGGCAACGATATCCGCGCCGATTGCCCGGGCTTTTGTGGCCAGTTCGAGAGTCAATTCGGTGTAAGGTGAAAAAGTGACTGCGATGACGGCATCGTTGGGCCGGATCAGATGCTCCATGTTGATATTGGCGATACCGGAATGAAGCACTGCCGGAACGTCCATTTTTTCAAATGCATAGGCCAGGTAAGACGTGACCGGAAACGCCCGTCGAAAGCCGATCATGTGTATGGTTTCCGCTCTGGCAAGCACATCGACTGCCTCCTGCAGAGCCTTTGCATCCACACTTGTCATGAGGTTTTCAAGAGAGGACCGGCCCGCTTCGACGAACTCTGCAAGCAAGGCAGTGGGAGATTCGGCGCCCTGTTCCCTCAAATTTGCCAGGCGGGTAGCATAATCAGGCCATTTCTGGGAATAATCGGAGCGGAAGAGTTTTTGCATCTGGGAGAAGCCTGAAAAACCCATTTCCTGGCAGAAGCGCATAACGGCCGAGGGTTGAACGTCAGCACCTTCGGCAAGTTCTGCCACTGTGGAAACAGCAACGCGGTCGGGATTGGATGCTATGAAGTCAGCAAATTGTTTCAGCCGCTTGGGAAGTTGATCTGCCGTGCTGCCAAGGCGCTCGAAAAAGGCCTCCGTCGTCTCCGGTGCCGTGCTGTTGGTCGCTTGGGAATCAGGTGTCCCTGGCCTGGCTTCAATCATTGTGTTCTTCTTTTCCCGCTTGACACATTCCGTGGAAAGTGATTTTGGAATTTTTATTCTAATTTGGCAAGCCGCCGGTTACAGCCGCGCGGACCCTCGGTCATCCGAAAGGAAGTTCAATGGCAATCCAAGTCGCTCTTTTGGGAGCTGGTCGTATCGGCAAGGTACACGCAAAGGCGGTTGCTGCAACGGAAGGCGCGACGGTCGTTGCGGTTGCCGACGCATTTCCCGAAGCTGCCAGTGCGCTTGCCGAGACCTATGGCGCCCGCGTGAGCTCTATTGACGAAATCGCGTCCGCACAGGATGTCGATGCCGTGATCATCTGCACGCCGACAGATACCCATGCGGATCTGATCGAACAATTCGTCCGTGCGGGCAAGGCTGTTTTCTGCGAGAAACCGATCGACCTGTCTCTGGACCGGGTAAAGTCCTGTCTGGCGACGGTTGAAGAGGCCGGCGGCACTTTGATGCTCGGCTTTAACCGCAGGTTCGACCCGCATTTTCAGGCCGTTCGCGAAGCAATTGACGAAGGCCGTATCGGCGAAGTTGAAATGGTGCAGATCACATCACGTGATCCCGGTGCCCCGCCTCCGGCCTATATTCAATCGTCCGGTGGCATCTTCCGGGACATGACCATTCACGATTTCGACATGGCCCGGTTTCTGCTCAGGGAAGAAGTCACGACGGTTTATGCGACGGCTTCCGTCCTGGTTGACCCGGAAATCGGCAAGCTTGGCGATTACGACAGTGCGATGGTTGTGTTGACGACGGCCTCGGGCAAGCAATGCTCCATCTCGAATTCCCGCCGCGCCACCTATGGCTACGACCAGCGGATCGAAGTGCACGGATCGAAAGGGGCGGTGACCGCGGAAAACCAGCGTCCGATCGCCATCGAGGTTGCCACTGAGCAAGGCTATGTAAAGCCGCCACTGCATGATTTCTTCATGACGCGTTACACGGAAGCTTATGCGGCGGAAATCGCCTCATTCGTGAAGGCCATCGAAAGCAAGGTCGCACCGCATCCCAACGGCGATGACGGATTGAAGGCCCTGGCGCTTGCGGAAGCCGCACTCAAGTCCGTTGCTGAACGCCGTGCTGTCGGCATGGATGAAATCTAAGACGACTGACCGGCCCGAAGAGGCAAAAGTGCCACGCGCTCCGACGGGCCGGACAGATGTTTTTGAAATAACGCTCGATTTTTCGCAGGAGACCTGACGGGTCTTCACAAGAGAAAAACGCGCGAACGATAAAGACCCTCAGAATTGAGAATTAAGCTGGAGGACCGGGCAATGAGCAGCCTCGGTGTTGGACTGATCGGTACGGGATTTATGGGCAAGTGCCACGCGCTTGCCTACGGTTCGGTAAAAGCTGTCTTTGGTGACGTCCCGGATATCCGGCTGGAGGTTCTGTGCGACGTTCCCGCCGATAAGGCGGACATGTTTGCGAACCAGTTCGGTTTTGCCAGGGGAACTGCTGACTGGAAGGACCTGATCGTGGATCCCAAGGTCGATATTGTCTGCATCACGACGCCGAACAAGGTCCACAAGGAAATGGCCATGGCGGCGCTGGACGCCGGCAAGCATGTGCATCTTGAAAAGCCGATGGCGCTGACGCTGGACGATGCCGAGGCAATGCTTGAATTGTCGGAAAAGACCGGTGCCAAGACAATAGTCGGCTACAACTACCTGCAGAATCCTGCCTTCAGACATGCTCAGAAACTGATTGCCGATGGCGCGATAGGCCGGGTCGTGCATTTTCGGGGGGCTGTCGACGAAGACTATCAGGCCGACCCGAATCTCGCCTGGACCTGGCGCGCGACCAAGGCTGATGCCGGACTGGGAACGCTCGGGGATCTTGGCTGTCATCTGATATCGCTTGCGACTGCCCTGGTCGGGCCCGTCGAGAGCCTGATCGCTGAAACCAGAACCGTCCATGTCACCCGGCCGGTGGGCGATGGATCCGAGGAGAGAAGGGAAGTTGAAAACGAGGACATTGCTTCAGCGCTTCTGACTTTTGAAAACGGAGTTCACGGCGTTGTCTCGACGTCTCGCAGCGCTTGGGGACGCAAGAGCTATATTGGCTTTGAAGTGCACGGCACGGAGGGAATGATAACCTTCGATCAGGAACGGATGAACGAACTGCGCCTTTATCAGAACAAGGGACCGCTTGCGGAACAGGGCTTCAAGACATTGCTCTCCGGGCCCGCCCATCCGCCCTATGGTCATTTTGTTCCTGCGGCGGGGCACCAGCTTGGCTTCAACGATTTGAAGGTGATCGAGGCACGTGAACTCCTGCGCGCCATAGAAGAAGATCGCCAGGCTTTGCCCTCATTCAGGGATGCACTGCATTTCGAACAGGTCATTCATGCAATCGCCGAAGCCGGTGAAGAAGGTCGCCGGGTTCGGTTGAAGTAGTATTTTCGGTCATTTGAGTGGCAGGCGGAGGATTGTTCAAGATTCGAGAACGGTTCGGTTTGCTGCGCTGCTCTTTTGAAGGCTGGAGCAGAACCCTATAAAGCAATAAACAAGCAGCCCGGTTTGCCAGCAGAAGCTGGCGGCCCTGGCTGCATGGCTGATTGCTAAACCAGGGGGCACTCTTGGCGAAAGTTCTGGTACTTTTTGCTCATCCCAGACCGGACCGGTCGGAGGTGAATTTTCCGCTCTTCGAAACCGCCAAAGGCGTCCAGGGGGTTACCGCAGTCGATCTTTACGCGGACTATCCGGACTTCAACATTAATGTGGATCTCGAGCAGGCGCGGCTTGTCGAGCATGACGTCGTCATCTTCCAGCATCCGCTCTACTGGTATTCCGCGCCCTCGATCATGAAGGAATGGCAGGACCTGGTTCTTGAACATGGCTTTGCCTATGGCCTTCACGGGCATGCGCTGGACGGCAAGAGCTTTCTGAACGCCATTTCGACAGGCGCGAAGCCGAACGCTTACTCAAAGGACGGAATGAACCATTCGGACCTGCGCAGTCTGCTGGCTCCGTTCGAGCGAACGGCGGATCTGTGCGGTATGCGTTATCTGGCGCCTTTCGTGATGTTCGGGGCCGGGCGGGCGATGGAAGAAAACCGGCTGGATGTTCACCGCAACGCCTATGACGATCTGCTAAAGGCGCTGGTTGCCGATCGCTTCGATCTGAAAAAGGCGGCAAAAGCAAATTATCTGACGGATGTTCTGGATGATTTCATTCTGAAAGGGGAGGCCGTCTGATGGGGCTTTTAAGCGACGCTTTCGTCTATCTGTGCGCGGCCGTCATCGCTGTTCCGATTGCCAATCGGCTGGGCCTCGGGTCCGTGCTCGGCTACCTGATAGCTGGTGTCTTTATCGGTCCAATTCTCGGCATCGTCGGATCGGAAACAACCGAAGTTCAGCATTTCGCAGAGTTCGGTGTCGTCATGATGCTGTTTCTCGTCGGGCTGGAACTGCAGCCGGCCATGCTCTGGAAAATGCGTCAGCAGCTGATCGGTCTCGGCGGATTGCAGGTGGCGGGCACAACTGCGGTGTTCGCGGGTGCCGGGTTGATATTCGGGCTTTCCTGGCAAAGCGCACTTGCGCTCGGCATGATCCTGGCGCTGTCCTCCACCGCGATTGTTCTGCAGACTCTCAATGAAAAGGGGTGGCTCAAGACGCAAGGCGGGCAGAGTTCCTTCTCGGTTCTCTTGACGCAGGATATTGCCGTGATCCCGATGCTGGCGGTGCTGCCACTGTTGGCAATTGAACATGGGAACGGCCATGGCAACGCGGGATCGGACGGGCATGGCGAGACAGCCGCCCATGGTGGTGAAGCTCTGGCTTCGTTGCCCGGTTGGGCGCAGGCGCTGATCATACTCGCCGTTATCGCTGCCATTATCATCGCCGGTCGGCATCTGCTCAGGCCCATATTCCGCTTTATCGCGGAGGCGCATTTGCGGGAGATTTTCACAGCAACCGCCTTGCTTCTGGTGATCGGCATTGCGCTCCTGATGGACTTTGTCGGGCTGTCGCCGGCGCTTGGAACCTTTCTCGCAGGAGTGGTCCTTTCCGACAGCGATTATCGGCACGAACTGGAAAGCGATATCGAACCCTTCAAGGGGCTGCTCCTCGGCCTGTTCTTCCTGACCGTCGGCGCCGGGATCGATTTCGACCTCTTGTTCGGAGCTCCAGTGATGATCTTCGGGCTGGCGCTCGGCCTGATGCTGGTAAAATTCGCGCTGCTGTTCGCGCTTGGAACAGTTTTCAAGCTTTCCGGGCCGGACCGATGGCTGTTCGCTCTCGGGCTGGCTCAGGCCGGTGAATTTGCCTTCGTGCTCTTCGGCTTTGCCGGTGGTGCGGGCGTCCTGGAGCAAAACCTGTTGCGGACCATGACACTGGTCGTCGCGATCTCGATGCTGTTGACCCCTGCACTGTTCATTTTTTATGAAAAGGTCGTTGCTCCGAGAGCTGCTGCGACGTCGGACAGGGCCCCGGATGTCATCGACAGCAGGGGGCGTGTCGTCCTCGCCGGCATGGGGCGGTTCGGTCAGATCGTTGCCCGTCTTTTAATGGCCAGCGGCTATGACGTGGTGATCCTGGATCATGATCCGCAAACCATCGACAATCTGGCACGGATCGGGGTGCGCACATTCTACGGTGATGCGACGCGGCCCGATCTTCTGCACGGAACCGGACTTGGCGAGGCGGATCTGTTTGTGGCCGCCATCGACGATCGGGACAAGCAGACCATGGTGGTTGAGCATGTCGCCAAAACCTATCCGCACGTTAAAATCCTTGCCCGGGCACGAGATCGTCACCATGTGTACGAACTTGAGAATGCCGGGGCGGATATTGCCGAGCGGGAGGTGTTCGAAGGTGCATTGACGCTTGGCAGAGAAGCTCTGATCGCGCTGGGGGCGCATCCCTACAGGGCGCGGACCAAAACCAAGGATTTCCGCAATCACGATCGGGCGATGCTGGATGAATTGCGGGAGAACTATAACGACGGTGGTGTCGACAAGTCCTATATTGACGCGATGCGCGCGCATTCGGAAACGCTGTTGCAAATCATGCGCGCCGAACGTGGCGAGGAAGGTCACGACCGTACGGAACGGGGATGGAACCCGCCACCAAAGGGCGATGCCACGCTATAGTGAGAGTTGGTACCTGGCAGCGCCGGAAAGAGGAATTCATGAGTGAGCTGAACGATCTCAACCTGGACGATGTTCTGCAGATCGACATCGTCTCCGACGTTGTTTGCCCGTGGTGCATTGTCGGCTTCAGGCAGCTTGAACAGGCAATTGAGCGCACCGGTGTTTCGGCAGCGATCAAGTGGCACCCGTTCGAGCTCAATCCGGACATGCCGGCGGAAGGTGAAAACCTGCGTGAACACATCATGCGCAAATACGGTTCGACCGCCGAACAGTCCGAGGCGGCGCGGGATCGCCTGACCGAGCTTGGCAATGGACTTGGGATCGACTTCCGGTTCTCCGAGGACATGCGCATGGTGAATACGTTCAAGGCTCA
>NZ_JAILWL010000372.1 GCF_025698965.1 Roseibium sp. | reverse complement strand
AAGGGACAATATTATCGCTGCGCTATCCCGGTCCCCCTCCTGGGCCGAGAAAACAAGCCAAAATCAGATTGTTGGCGACTTACCTTTTTGATCCAACTTCAAGGATCGAAACACTGTCCAGATATATAAGCAATATAGAATTGTTTCACGAATTATGACTTGAAATCATACTGTACGAAATTCGGATCATAAGCGAAGGTCAACTCTCCCGCGCAATGCGACGGGCAGATCCCTGGGATCATATCCAAGTTCACGAACCAACTCCGCACGCGATGTTCCAATATCCTCCAGCACTTTGTCACTTTGCTTAAGCAGATCCAAAGTAGCATTTTTTCTGACTTTTTTCGTGCGATATTCGCGAAACCAATGTCTTGTTGCTTCAGCCCATCTATCCATGAACGAAACTTTTTCGGTTGCGCGCAAACAGTTTGTTTCGAGTGCCATCGTCTTGCTCCATGTATTGCCATGGACACAATGAACTCAACATAGACATTTTAGAAACGAACAATTATCATGTTAGGAATGAATCTAATTCATATCTAATTTGAATTTGGGAACGCCGTTTTGAAACCCAATTTGGAGAGTGACCTGCTGCGCACGCTTGTCGCAATCGCAGAAACCAGAAATTTCACTCGCGCTTCAGAATTCGTCGGACGCACGCAGTCCGCTGTGAGCATTCAGATGAAAAAACTGGAAGACATTGTGGGTGAACGACTATTTGAACGCGGTCCCCGCGGTGTCTCACTTACTCAGTCGGGTGAACAGCTCGTGAAGGACGCGAGACGCATATTGTCTCTTCTCGATCAAGCTGCCGCGTCATTGCAGGCGGATCCGCTCGACGGGTTCGTCAGGATTGGCATTCCGGAAGAATATGGAGGAACGATCCTTCCTCGAGTGCTGTTTCGCTTTTCAAAAATGCACCCCCAGGTTGAAGTGACCGTCCGCTGCGCGCCGTCATCGGAGTTGCACGTCGAACTCGAAAGGGGTGAACTTGATCTGATAGTGGTTCACGAAGAGGCCGCAAAAATTGGCGGAGAAATCCTTCTGAATGATCCGGTCGTCTGGGTTACCTCGGACACTCACCTGCAGCACGAGTGTGTTCCAATGCCTGTGGCAGCCTGCGATCGTGGGTGCTGGTGGCGAGAATGGGCACTTGCGAGCCTCGATCAACATCAAAAGGATTACCGGGTCGCCTATGTAAGCGGCAGTTCCTTCGGCCTCCAGGCAGCAGTGTCGTCAGGTATCGCCGTGGCAGTTCTGGCGCAGAGCCAGATCCCCCCGGATTGCCGCGAATTGACACTGGAAGAAGGGTTTCCGCCTCTTCAGGGAACAAACATTGTTTTGAGAAAACGAACACAGGCGAAATGCAAAACCACCGAGGGAATGGCTCAAGCCATACGCGAAGCATTTCAGCTGTTCCCCGTCAGCGCACCCGGTGGGTAAGACGCCCTGAACATTTATTTGACGAAAGTAAAAAGCAGTTTGGCAAGGCATCGCTACTTCCCGTCGGCATAAACCACAGTTGTTCGATGCCGACAAACTGGAGGTGGCAAAAACGCTCTGGTGGTGTCAAGTATAAGGCAACAGTTGAGTACCTGGGCTGGTATTATTGGCTAAATACAAGCAACTGGGTTTCTTAAGCACAAAACCCCGAAGAACAGTCGCTAATATCTACCTTCCCCTGGTTACCTCATCAATCAATCGCAAGTGAACGAGTGACTTGATCAATTCAAGTCGAGCCGCTCAAGCACAAAAGGCCACAAAATGCACTGTCCACCGGAGTTTCGAGATATGTTCAGAAAGCACTATACGCTCGAGAACCTCGCCAAGAACCAAACTCTGCTTCTGCAAGGAGAAACGAGTCGACATGCCTATTTTGTTGAAAGCGGGTGCCTGAGGCTATGGTACAACAATGACGGCGAAGATATCTCGGTCAAGTTCTTTTTAGCTGGTGATACCGTTGCTTCTCTGGACAGCTTTTATCTCAACACACCGAGTAAATTTGGATTGGAATCTGTTGCTCCGTCAAAAGTCAGAGTTGCATCCAGAAAGGATTTACAGGCGAAGATGGAAGCCTCATCCGATTTTACAAGCAAGATGCTCACTGTTGCTGTGCATTGCATGTCTGACTACCAAGATCTCTTTGTGAACCGAATTGCAGCAAGTCCCGAAGACAGATACAAAATGCTTTTGAATAGGGATCCAAAGCTGTTCGACATCGTCTCACAGCGCCACATTGCCTCATATCTAGGAATTACGCCCGTATCGCTTAGCCGCATCAGACGGAAATTAAAGCGAATCTAGAGCCGATCCTTCCCGGTCAACGCATATTGAACAGCTCCTGGTGGAAATCATCCACGCGAAATCCATTCGCTACCAGGTCGTTACGGACTGCCTTTCCAAACAAAGCAGGCCCGCAAAACCACACACTTGCAGATTGCCAGTCTGGAACAATCTTACGCAGACGTTGGCCGGTAAGAGGATTGTCGCGGCCATCAATGACCAGATGCAGATTGACTTTGGCTGCGGCTGCATCCGCCTCAAGCAATTTTTCAACCTCCTGATGTTCTTGCGAAGCCGCAAAGAACAGATCAATCTCCTGGGTGCCGGGCATCGTAGCAAGTTGCTTCATGCGGGCGATGAACGGTGTAATACCTATCCCGCCAGCTATCCAGATCTGTCGTTCTTTCACGTCATCGAAGGTAAAGCAGCCATAAGGGCCTTCGACCAGCACTGTGTCGCCGATTTCGAGACCTTCCGGTAGGGTGTCGGTATAGTCTCCAAGACCTCTTGTGATGAATGTGATATTGCGTCTTTCAGGGTCCCAGGCCGAGGCAATCGTGTAAGGATGCTTGCCTTCGCGTCGGTCAAAAGTGACAAAAGCAAACTGACCCGACCGATGTCCTTTCCACTTATTGTCCAGCTCGATATTGGCTTCGATCACACGAATGTCTGGAAATGGCAGCAGTGATCTGATCTGGCCCGTGGCACGATTACTACGACCGATTTGCCCGAAGAGAGAAAACGCTCCGGCAACCACGCCACCAGTCAATAACAAAGCTGTCACAACACCGGCAGGTTGGGTCCAGGTACGGATGTCCATCAAAACTACGGAGTGAAAAACCAGAAACAGATAAGATAGGGCAATAACTCTGTGGCTGTAGGCAAAGAACCTGTACGGAATGTTTTTGGTCAGCGCCACGATGATTAGAATTACAGCTGAGTAAAACCCGATATGGGCGAGTACCATCGCTGGAAAATGTAGCCTACCTAGAAATGCTTCGATTGGAGCGTTCACCAATCCAGTTTCAAGAACAATGTTCTTGTGCAACTCTCTAGATTCTTCCAGGTTTTCCAAAATCCTCGTCACCAGCCAGTGACCAATGCTAGCAAGCAGAGCCGCAATTCCGAGCCACTTGTGCAACCTGTATGCTTTGTCCAGCCCATCCAGGCGCTGCTCTAGCCAGCGAAAACGGGTCACGAGTATCATGGCAACACTCATAAGACTAATTGCAATCGTACCCGTGAACTGGGCCAACCGTTCCCAAATGTCGATAGGCGCCCATGAATCTGGCAAGACTAGATACGTAACAACGCTCAAGAGAGGTAGGACAATCAGGATAACGAAAAAAACAACAGATATTTTCTTCATGGCTTACTTCGAGACTTCGTGTATCAAATTGATTTTTCAGTAGAAATTTTTTTAATTCCTAACTGGCTTGAGCAAAATTAGACCCGAAAGGCCTCCAATTGTTGCAATGACGTGATTGATATCGGCGGAAACATAGGGTGCGTGATACCCCCAGATCGGCCAGGCAAGCCACCAGCCGGAGTAATAAAAAACAGCCATAAAAGTCGTAGTGGCCCAATATTCATATTTCATGGCACTCCCTAAAACACCCGCTCTTATCAGCAAAAGGTTGACGGCCAGCGCCAACAACGCTTCACGGAATGCGTGATAGTTGGAGTGGGTTGGACCAATCTCTAAGTTGGTCGCTTGAAACTCGGGGGTCCAAGTGAATTCCAACGTGTACCAAAAGCTAACAAAACCGGAAACAACGCCGAACGTAAGCAGGATAAGTCCAACCAGATTCTTGGAACTTTGCATGTTTCTTTCCATGTGTTTTCTTTCTTCTTCGCTAACAACACGCATGTCCTCCATCGACCGCTTATAGAAGTTTCCGCCATCGATTGAACTTGCGGCCATCGTTGTCACGCGAATGCCCGTTTTCCTGAGGACGATTACAAACTGTTGATTTTCGTGCCTTAACGATTGTTAACAGTTTCCGACATTTCGCCGATTTTTCCTGAGTGAAACAGGCGTTATGCCAAAATGCAGTTCACCAATCAGTCTTTCGATTTCTCGTTGAAGTCGGATTGACCGGAATTGGCTGAAGTCTGACCAGGTTCGAATTTGCGACTGGTTCGATTGAACTCTCCTCCTTGGCAGCCCCTTCAACGACCGGACTTGACAATTTCCGAAAAGCAGGCTTGTTTAGCTCACAAGACATCAGACGTCTGACGTCTGATGTCTTGTGAGCTAAACCATTTCGGATTGCGTATATGCACAGCGGTTTCAAAGCGGACCTGATTTTGACCCATGATGCTGAAGGCCATCAGGCCGGAGCAGCGGTTCCGCCTATTTTTCAGACGTCCACATTCCTGTTTCCGGATTTTGACACTCTCGAAGGCTGCTACAGCGGCCGCGATGAAGCAGACCTTTATTCCAGAACGGGAAATCCGACCGTACGGGTTCTGGAAAACAAGTTGGCGCAACTTGAAAATGGTGAAGAAGCGATCGCGTTTTCCAGCGGAATGGCTGCCATTTCCAGCTCGATTCTTGGATTGCTGAAGTCCGGGGATCGAATTGTTTGCATTCGAAATGCCTATTCGGACGCGTATCGCCTTTTTGAAATTCTACTGCCCCGCTTCGGCATTCAAACAGAATATGTTGATGCATCTGAGCTGACCGGGACGTGTGACATCCTTGCCGGCGCGTCGATGCTGTTCCTCGAAAGTCCAACCAGCTTCGTTTTCGAAACACTCGATCTTAAAAACATTGCCGGAGTTGCTCGCAACAAGGGTGTCGTCACGCTGATGGACAACAGTTTTGCGTCACCCATCTTGCAGAACCCGATCGATGCGGGCATCGATCTGGTCGTTCATTCGGCATCAAAATATCTAAGCGGGCACAGTGATGTTGTCGCGGGATGCGTGATCGGCTCCACCGGGTTGATTGAGCGTATTCGCGAGACCACTGTTCCGCTTCTGGGCGCAAAACTCTCTGCAATGGAAGCTTCTCTGATCCTGCGTGGTTTGAGAACGCTTGCAGTGCGGGTGCGCGCCCACACTGAAGCAGCGGACTGGATCGCCCGCAAACTTCAAAGCGACAATCGCATCAGGAAAATTCATCGACCCGGCGTTTCCGCGCCGCTTCCCGAAACGCTTTCCGGCGCGGGGGGATTGTTCACGCTGGAGCTGGAAGACGCCGTCGACATTCGAACATTCTGCGACGCGTTGCAGCTCATCCGTCTCGGCGTCAGCTGGGGAGGATTTGAGAGCCTCGCGTTACCTGCCGCGATCGCAAACCGACAAGACACCGGCCCCAATGCCTTGAATGCATTTGGAGTTTCAAAAAACGCAGTCCGCATTTTCGCGGGCCTCGAAGGAGCATCCGCGCTTTTGGAAGACATTCAGGGAGCCCTCTCTGCCGCTTGTGTCGGCATGAGGGTGACCGAAGGCGCGCTGGGTGGATAACCGACTGAAGTGGAGGAGAACATGAAACTAATCAGGACTTTGCTGACAAGTGTGGCGATTGCGACCGTAGCAATGCCTGCATTTGCAGAAGGCAAAAAAGCAGAAGTGCTTCATTGGTGGACGTCTGCAGGTGAGGCAGCCGCAATCCAGAAATTTGCTGAAGCGTTCAACGACGCCGGCGGCGAATGGATCGATACGGGTGTCGGTGGCAACGACATGGCAAAGTCGATGCTTACCAACCGCCTCATGGGTGGCAATCCACCTCAGGTCGGGCAATTCAACACGTCCCGTGAATTCGAAGAATTGATCGACGCCGGGCTACTGAACAACATTGATGCTGAAGTGGAAGCCGGCAGATGGAATGAGCTGTTTCCGCCGATTATCGACAATCTGGTGAAACGCGACGGTCATTACTATGCCGTGCCGGTCAACATCCACGGATCCAACTGGCTTTGGTACAATATCGAAGTCTTCGAAAAGGCAGGCGTCGCGCCGCCGAAGGATTGGGACAGTTTCTTTGCCGCGGCGGAAAAACTACTGGAAGCCGGTGTTGTTCCGGTTGCTGTCGGCGGCCAGGCCTGGCAGGAACGGCTCACCTTCAACGCCGTCCTGCTGACAATCGGCGGCCAGGAACTTTATCTTCGCCTGTTCCAGGACCGCGATGTCGAGGCTCTGAATTCCGACAAGATGAAGGAAGTGGTCGCGACCTATACCCGTCTGCGGGATCTTGTGCGTGCAACGGACGAAGGATCTCCCGGCAGATCCTGGAACGATGCGACAAGCATGGTCATTACCGGCAAGGCCGGAATGCAGATCATGGGAGACTGGGCCA
>NZ_JAILWL010000371.1 GCF_025698965.1 Roseibium sp. | reverse complement strand
CGAACGAAATCTCGCCGGTTGGTTTTTCCTCGACACGAACATTGACGATCACGCGGTCGGCAGCACTACCCTGCTGGGTCGTGATCGACACCCTTTCGAAGAACCCGAGATTATTCAAACGCCGCTCAGCCTTGTCGACAAGAGCCCTGTTGAATGCATCCCCTTCGGCGATGTCGAATTCGCGGCGAATGACATATTCGCGGGTACGATCGTTCCCGATGATGTTGATCCGCTCGATGTAAGCGCGCGGGCCTTCTTCGATGTAGTAAATCAGCGAGATCGTGTTGTTCTCATAATCACGAGCACCGCGAGGACGAAGGCGTAACCTTCTTCGGAAATTCGCAGAGTGATGTCTTCGACACTTTGCTCGACGCGCAGCGAATTGAAGGTCTGTCCACTGCGAGTCCGGATCAATCGACGCAGTTCTTCCGGATCGACTTCATCGATCGTGGAGACGATTTCCACGTCGCCGATTTCGTATTTCTCGCCTTCGTCAACAGTGAACGTGACGTAGAAAATGTTCTGCTCACGATCAAGGTCGGCACTGACGGACACGATACGGAAGTCCGCATAACCCTTTTTGTTGTAGTACTGGCGCAGCAACTCTTCGTCGGCAGCCAGACGGTCGGGATCATAGGTATCGGTGCTGCGCAGCCAGCTCAGCAGACCGCTTTCCCGTGTACGAACCACATCACGTAGACGGCCGTCGCTGAAAGCCTTGTTGCCAATGAAGCTGATGCGTTCGACACCGGTCTTCTCACCTTCG
The DNA here is from genome assembly GCF_025698965.1 of Roseibium sp. GTDB lineage: Bacteria > Pseudomonadota > Alphaproteobacteria > Rhizobiales > Stappiaceae > Roseibium. The sequence goes on along the minus strand of NZ_JAILWL010000371.1, from coordinate 5,823 downwards.
TTGATCTCGAAAACGAGATCGACGCGGTTCTGACCACGATCAATGATCTGTGGATCCACGGAAGCGCCGTACCGGCCGGACCGGCGATAAGCCTCCAGGATATTCTGAACATCAGCCTGCACTTTCGCACGCGACAACATCGACCGCGGCTGAGACCGGACCGCTGTTTCGAGAGCGTTATCCTTAATCTTGCGGTTACCCTCAAAGGAAACCCGATTAATGATCGGGTTCTCGGTAACAGTCACGATCACTGTGTTGCCACGAGGGGTGATATCAACCGTGGCGAACAGGCCGGTTGCATACAACGCCTTCAGAGACTCATCGACATCAAACGCGCTGTAGGAGCGTCCGGGAACGATGGTCATGTAGCTGATGACGGTTTCGTCTTCCACCCGGGTATTGCCCTGCACCTGGATGCTCCGGGCAACAGCCGCTTCCGCCTGTGTAACCACAGACAACGGCCCGAAGACCTGCGGCAAGGCCGACCCAATCGAAAATACGGCTGCCGCCAACAATACGGCCCGTGTAAACTTCTGCAATCGCTGCATTATTGCGCTATGCCTTTGTTATAATACCCCTCACGAGAACCCGCAGTCACCCCAGCAGATTCTCGAGAACCGACGAACGTTTTATAGGTTTTTGCCGATAACGCAACCGCCCTTCCGGGCTGAAAGCGATTTAGTCTGAAGACGTTGCGTCAATGTCACGGCTATCAGGAATCCGGACTCACAAGCCTCGCAATATCCTTCCACGTCACGAAGACCATGAGCATAAGTACCAAGCCTAAACCAATCCTGAATCCAACATCCTGCACCCGCTCACTGAGTGGTTTTCCGCGAATGGCTTCAGCGGCATAAAAAACCAGGTGCCCACCATCAAGAATCGGAACGGGTGCCAGATTTATTAGACCTATGCTGACTGAAAGAACCGCGGCCAGGGAGATCAGCGGTAAAATGCCAAACTCGGCCACTTTGCCGGAGACCTGAGCAACCCGGATTGGGCCGCCAAGCTGGTCGGCTGACTGACGCTGGGTTATCACCCCCCAGACATAACCCACAGTCCCTTCCATGATCCTGTAGGTTTCCTTCACGCCTTCACCGGCGGCGCCCAAAAGGCTATATTTTATCCGGATGAAATCCTGGGGATTACTGCTACCGCGCACCCCGATGTCACCGGCCTCTTGCCGCTCTCCTGCAAAGACTTCCTTGACCTTCGCGTTTGGCGTCACAGTCATCGACACCAGCTTCCCGCCTCTGTCGACTTCAAACACAAGCGGCGTATTGGCGCTCATAAGGACAACCTGGCGCATGTCGCCAAACGTCTGGATGTCGCGCCCGTTGATTTCCTTGACGACGTCGCCTGCCTGCAATCCGCCTTCAGCTGCCGCGCCCCCCGGGAACACCTCTTCCACAATCGGAAGCACCCCCTGTTTGCCGGCAGATACGAAAAGGACAGTGAAAATCACAATTGCGAGAAGAAAGTTGGCAATAGGTCCGGCCGCAACGACCGCGGCGCGTTGCCAGATAGGCTTGGCAACGAACGCTGTTTTCCGTTCTTCCTCGCTCATTTGAGCAATCATCTCGCGGCTCGGCACGCTCGCGGCATTTTCATCGCCTGCGAATTTCACATATCCACCAAGAGGAATGAGGCACAATTTCCAGCGCGTTCCCTTCTTGTCGTTGTATCCGAGAAGTTCACGACCGAAGCCAACGGAGAACGCATCCACTTTAACGCCACACCATCGTGCGACCGCAAAGTGTCCAAGCTCGTGGAAGAACACGACAACCGTTAGGACGAAGAGAAACGGAATGATCGTGCCGACAACGAGTGAATATGTGGAAAGTAGAAATTCCATCTAGATGTCCGTTCCTTCACAAGCCTGGTTACTCAAGGCCACTTTACTAAAAAGAAAATTACGGCGCGTTAATGGTCGGAATCGAATTTTCCAGCAGCATCAACGCTATGCACACTTCGAATTGATCCACCGTCCGGTCATCTGTCGGGCTTCAAAGTCCAGTGCCAACACATCTTCAACATCCGCAAACGCGGTTAGCCGTCCTATGGATGTCAATTCGTCAAGAACCGTTTCAATTGCAGCCGGGATGTCCAGAAATCCTATTTGACCGGACAGGAACGCCTCGACGGCAACCTCGTCGGCAGCATTCAATACCGCGCAAGCGGCATCGCCCGCCTTCATCGTTTCCAACGCCAGTCGCAAGGCAGGAAACCTGTCCAAATCGGGAGCTTCGAACGTAAGCGTCCCAAGTTCAGCGAGATTCAAGCGCTTTACCGGCACAGCCATTCTATCTGGAAATGCCAGACAATGCGCGATAGGCGTGCGCATATCCGGACTGCCAAGCTGCGCAAGCAACGATCCGTCTTTGTATTGAACCAGGCCATGAACGGTCGACTGTGGATGTACCAGTACTTCAAGCTGCTCGTGTCCGATGGGAAACAGGTGTGAAGCCTCGATGACTTCAAATCCCTTGTTCATCATCGTGGCGCTATCGATCGTAATTCTCGATCCCATATCCCAATTGGGATGTTTCAACGCCTGATGCGGAGTAACACCAATCATTTCCGCCTTGGAAAAGGTCCTGAAGGGTCCACCGGAAGCTGTCAGAATGACCTTTTCAATCTGTTCTGCCTGGTCTGCTTCAAACACCTGGAAAATAGCATTGTGTTCGCTATCGACAGGAAGCAACTCCGCCCCTGTCTGCCTGATCTTCTCCATGAAAAGATCACCGGCACAAACCAGACACTCTTTATTCGCCAACGCAATTCTGCGCCCTGGTTTGATAGCCGCGAGCGTCGGTCTCAGGCCGGCGGCGCCTACAATCGCTCCGACGACCAGGTCAGCATCCCGGTCGACGGCTTCCAGAACTGCGGTCTCACCTGCGCCGACTTCTATGTTGCTGCCTTGCAGGCGCTCCTTCAGTTCGCTGTAGCGTTCGGGATCAGCCAGAACCGCCGAGGATGCGTTCAACCGGATTGCCATTTCGGCCAATCCAGAAGCATTCTGGTTGGAGACAAGCGCGACAACGTCGAATTTTTCAGGGTTTCGTTCAATCAGGTCAGCAAGACTTTGACCGATTGATCCAGTCGCACCCAGGACGATAATCCGGGTCGGCATGCTTGCATCGGCGATAGTGGCACCGGCCGCCATGACTTACTCCAAACTAACTCAGACCCAATCCGGCAATCGGATCAGAAAAGGTCCCACCGGAAATCAATCCAATCAGAACAGCGAAAATGGCTGCCGCCACCAAACCATCGATACGGTCCATTATACCGCCATGTCCCGGGATAAGACGGCTTGAATCCTTGACGTCAAAGCGCCGCTTGATCGCCGATTCCAGCAAGTCGCCAGCCTGCGACACAATAGATAGTCCAGCAGCAAGCAACGCCCAGAGCCAAATGTTCTGTGCTCCGGCCGCATAAACGACACCCGCCCCGAAAATCGTTGCGATCACGAGCCCGCCGAGTGCTCCCGACCAGGTTTTTTTCGGCGAAACCTGTTTCCAGAGTTTTGGCCCGCCGAGCGCACGTCCAGTGAAATAGGCAAAGATATCCGTTGCCCATACCACGAACAGCAAAAAGAAACTGAAAAGCAGGCCCGAGACGCCTTCGCGCGCGGCAAACAGGGAAAACAAGGCAAGTCCGCTATAGAACACACCTTCGGCCACCCATCGGCCTGTCCGACCGGCTCCTGCAAGCAAGTAGGCCGCCACACTTCCTGCAAGAAGTACGGCAAGTCCTATCTCAGGGGAGCCAAGATATGACAGCGTGATAAGGGCAAGCAGAGTGACAAAGCCAGTACCGGCTGCGGCAGGCTTTTCAAGCCCACCTGTGATCGTGAACCATTCCCAAAGGAACAAAACCGCGGCGACAAGTATCAGCAGGCTGTAGGCAGGACCGCCCCAGTAGGTAATCGCGAGAACCAGAGGTCCCAATATGACTGCCGAAATCAGTCTTAGGCCAAGATCCGATTGTTTTTTTGGGGTATCTTCTTTATCTGCCATCAGTGAGAGCCGGACGTCACAACGCCTTGGCGTCAACGCCGCCATACCGTCGCTGCCTGCTGCCGAAACAGCTCAATGCTTCATCAAATGCTGCCTCGTCAAAGTCCGGCCAGTGCTGGTCGCAGAAATAAAACTCTGAATAGGCGGCTTGCCAGAGAAGAAAGTTGGACAATCGCATTTCGCCGCTTGTCCGCACAATCAAGTCCGGATCGGGCAAACCGCTGGTATCCAGCGCATCGGTAATTGCCGCTTCGGAGATATCTTCCGATCGGATTTCGCCCGACAAGACTTTTTGTGACAGTTTCTGCGCCGCGCGCACAAGTTCGGCGCGGGCTCCGTAGTTGAACGCGACAACGAGGTTCAATCCGGTGTTGTTTTTTGTCAGATCTTCCGCTTCTTCGAGCAGCGCCAATATGCCGGGTTCAAGATCACTCCGCCCTCCAATGATACGGATCCTCACATTGGCGTCATGCAATTCGCTGAGGTCGCGCTGGACAAACCGACGCAGCAGTCCCATGAGAAATGAGACTTCGGTTTCCGGCCGGCTCCAGTTTTCCGACGAAAAACTGTAAATCGTTATCACTTCGATACCGACTTTCCCCGCATGGCGGATCGCACGGCGAAGCGCCTCAAGTCCCTGGCGATGCCCTTCGGTTCGCGGAAGCCCACGCGCCGTTGCCCAACGCCCGTTGCCATCCATGATAAAGGCAACGTGACGCGGCAATTTCGAAGTGGAACCTTCCTCGGCAGGAGTTTGCGGATTCCGGTTCGGACTGACGCTCATGGGTTCCCCCCCAACTCGCGGGCAAAGGTTAAGGTTAGACGTGGGAGATTTCCTGCTCTTTTTTCTCCAGCATGCTGTCCACTTCGCCAATCATCTGATCAGTCAGTTTCTGCACCTCATCGGAGGCAGCACGACTGTCATCCTGCGAGATCTCACCATCCTTCTCCGCTTTCTTGGCATGGTCCATGCCGTCGCGACGAACGTGCCGGATCGCCACTTTTGCCTGTTCGGCATATTTATGGGCTACTTTGATCAGTTCCTGACGACGTTCCTCGTTCAACTCAGGAATCGGCAAACGCAGCAGCTGACCGTCCACGACCGGATTCAAACCCAGATTCGATTCGCGGATTGCCTTCTCAACCGCAGCAACCATGCCCTTGTCCCAGACCTGGATTGCCACCATTCGTGGCTCGGGTACGGAAACGGTTCCCACCTGGTTGATCGGCATTGCCTGGCCATAAGCGTCAACAGAGATCGGATCCAGCATGGAAGCAGAGGCACGGCCAGTCCGAAGGCCAGCGAAATCGGTCTTCAAAACCGAAAGTGCCCCCTGCATACGGCGCTTCAAATCATCAAGATCGACACCTTCTACCGACATTTTATCCTCACTATTGTTTTGTGCTTGGCTAAATAGAGTCCCGGCGCGCGCCAACATGGCATAAACGCGCCGAAACACAAGAGCTTGAACGGAGATCCGGCTTAAATCTTTCAGTCACCCACGACTGTGTAAGTGCCTGTTTCCTGAAGCACACTCACCAAGGCTCCCGGCGTGTGAATCGAAAATACGATAACAGGAATGGAATTGTCACGCGCAAGTGCAATCGCGGTCGTATCCATGACCTTCAGATTGCGCTGGATGACTTCTTCATAGCCAAGCGTTTCGTAACGTTCTGCCTCGGGATTGACCTTGGGGTCTTCCGAGTAGACGCCATCAACCTGTGTTCCCTTCAGGAACGCATCGCATTTCATCTCGGCAGCGCGCAAGGCTGCGCCGCTGTCGGTTGTGAAGAACGGGTT
>NZ_JAILWL010000370.1 GCF_025698965.1 Roseibium sp. | reverse complement strand
CAGTGCAAAGGCCAGGATCAGCGGGATCAGCATGACCAGGAGCGCAATCCCGACCATTCCGCCAACAAAGGAAGCAGCAATGGACATGCCCAGGGCCTGCCCACCCTCACCCCGTTGGGCCAGCTGATGACCTTCGATCATCGTCGGCACGGCGTCCGGTGTGCCTGGAATATTGATGAGAACAGCCGAGATCGCACCGCCGAAGACACTGCCGGTATAAACCCCGAGCATGAAACTAATGGCCACTTCCTGGGACATTCCGGCCGAAAGGCCAATGAGGAGCCCCATCGCCATGGTCGTGGAGAGACCGGGAAGCGCACCCCAGACGATCCCCAGGCACACTCCGCACAGGGACATGAACAGGAGCGACGGCTGCAGGGCGGCGAGTAACGCATCTATCATCAGAACGACCCCGGCAGCGGAATGTTGAACAGGTGCTGGAAAACCAGGCTCAGCAGAAAGGTCCAGAACACCGAGACCGTGCAAATGATCCACAGCGGACCGTTCCAGGACATGCGCATGATGGCGGCAAGTGCGAGTATCGTAACCGGTTCGAACGCCGTCAGCGCGTGCCGGAAATCGCCGATGGTAAATACGGTCCGAAATGCCAGGAACTGAAGGGCAGCGATATAGACCGCGATCGCCACAGCCAGTCCGATCGACCTGAGATCGGTTCCCAGGTCCCGTCCCCACAGGATAGGTAGTCGAACACCCTGGCGCCATCTTCCGATGGCAGAGGCACCGAGCCCCAGCGCCATCAAAAGCAGGCTCGCAGCCACGATGAACGGCAACAGTCCGGGCGCTGTCAGCAGATCAGCCGGGACGGGAAGCGCGAGACTTCCAATCATCACCACGACTGAAAGAAGAATTAGTGCAATTGATGCAATCATATCGAGGGCTGGCGAAGCGTAACCGGTACCGGCTTCTTCGCCCTCAAATTTCACATCCGATTGGGTGCTGTCGCTCACAGGCGTCCCCCGAGGCTCGAAAATTTGAATTCGCAAGGCAGTGACCCCGGCGTTGCCGCCGGGGCCGGACCGTGATCAGGTGCCGGATTTGATCGGCGGTGGGGTGTAGCCTTCAGGCGGCCACCACGCATCGAAGTCTTCCGGCTTGGGAAGCCCGAGTTCTTCTGCCGTTTTCACGTCAGCACCAATCTGGTCTTTGTACTTGTTGAAGATTTCAACGGTGACCGATTCCATCAGTGCACCTTCGCGGTCCGCTTCCTCGCCGATCTTGACGTCAGCCTGGAAGAACTTGGAATTCAGCAGCTCCTGGAAGCCCGGCGAATTAACCGCAGCCACGAACCCGTCGGCCAGCGCCTGCATGGCTTCCGGTGGCAGATCCCGCTTGACCATGAAGTTGTAGGTCGCACCGACTGGCAACAGCGCGCGCGCTTCAGGAATGATCGTTGCGATTGACGGCAGAACAGTTCCATCGTCAAGCGTGATGTCTTCAGTTCCAGTATGCGCAAGATTGCGCAATTTGCCTGCACGGATCAGATCGATATGCTCGTGCAATCCACCACCTGCAATGTCGGTCTCACCCTGAAGACCTGCAAGTGTTGCCGGCTTGCCACCCTTGTAGGGCACATATTTCAGCTCAACACCCGCCATGTTGGCAATGATCAAGGCAAGTTCGTGCCAGACGCCACCGGTACCGGATGTCGAAATCGTAACGCTGCCCGGATTTGCCTTGGCTGCTTCAATTACGTCATTCATGGTCTGATATGGGCTATCCGCACTGACGGACCAGGATGCCAGGGCATTGGCGGCCTTGAACGGAACCCAATCCTTCCAGGGTGTGAAATCTGCATGGCCCAGAACGCGGACGAAACGGTTGTAGTTGGCACCGCCCAGAACCGTGTAACCATCCGGTCTTTGCGCATCCACGAACTGGGTCGCGATTCCGCCGACAGCCCCCGGCTTGTTGATCACGTTGATGATCCAGCCTTGCGAGTCGGCCATTTCCTGCGCAAGCTTGCGCATGATGGTGTCCGTTCCGCCGCCAGCGGAATACATGACAACCAGCGTAATCGGACGTTCGGGATATCCAGCTCCGAATGCAGTTCCCGGCATGGTGATCTGTAGCCCTGCCATTCCGGCAGCAACCCCTGCACCTGCTAGGAAAGTCCTGCGGTTGGTACCGCTCTTGTTATCAGTCACAACTATTCCTCCTCCATTTTCAGGCCACTCCTCCAATGGCCTGCCTGGCCTCACGCTGTCGCGTCTGGCCCGTTGTAATTGCTGCTGTTCAAAAAGGTTTCGACACTCTCCTCCAGTTCGGTTTCCATCAAGGCGTTCCAGCGATTGTTGAAACCGAACAACGCGATGACGGAGCAAATCTCGACAATTTGCGCTGTCGAGAAATGAGCTCTCAGTATTTCCATGTCGCCGGGATCCGCCGACGCAGGACACTGGCCTCCGCTCAAGGCAACCCGTAATGCGGCCCGTTCAACGTTGGAAAACAGCGGGCTTGTTTCGAATTCCCAAAGAGCCTCCAGTTTTTCCTGCGGCACGCCATTGTCAGCACCGTTCTTGAACGTATGGGCAGAGCAATATTGGCAACCGTTGGAAAGGCTTGTGACATGCGCGACCATCCACAAAAGTGCCGGATCGACCGTGCCATCCGGATTGCGGACAACTGCCCGGATCAGATTCAGAACCGCACGTGCAATTTCCGGTCGATGCGAAAGGGTGAGCATGGAGTTGGCGACAAATCCGGTCTGTCCGGCCAGCCACTTGATCTCCTCCGCAGCCTCCCTGCTTTCCGCAAGATCCAATGGTTTCAGATGAGCCACCGCCACCTCCCTATAAAATCGACATTTCAGCTTAGCTACATAAATATCGAATAACGAAGACTTTTCTAAATCAGCTTTACTGATAGCTCGTATTGGCAATTCTGAACCTATCGCCAGCCTCAAACACTTGACGTGAGCCGCATTTCTGCCGTCAGATCCGGCTCCACACACAAGCGCGGACTGCCACCGGCAGTCCGAACAGAATTTCCAAAGGAATTTGCGTTGATTGGGGAACTCGTTGGTGTCATTGCGCCGATCCTGCTGATGGCGGCAATCGGATACTGGTTTCAAAAATCGGGCCCGAGCCTTGAAACCAAAGGCATGAGTGCGCTGGTCATGATGGTGGGCACACCCTCTTTGGTGTTCCACTCCCTGACCTCGACCGAGCTTCCCGAAACTGCCCTCTTGCAAATGTCGCTCGGTGCAATTTGCGTCAGTGTCATCGCGACAATTCTCGCCAGCGCATTTCTTTTGATGACAGGTTTGAATTATCGCAGCTTCCTGCCGAGTCTGACGATGCCGAACTCGGGCAATATCGGCCTTCCGGTCGTCCTGCTGGCATTCGGCAATAACGGACTGGCCGTCGGAGTTGCGTTTTTCTTCGTGATTGCGATCTTGCAATACACGGTCATGCCGATCGTCACGGCTGGAAGTTTTTCTCTGAAAAGAACGTTGAAGGAACCGTTGGTCTGGTCGGTTCTGGCTGTGCTTGTCGTCAAGTCGACCGGCATCACGCCCCCCGGCGTCATAAATGAGACGACACGGCTTCTCGGCGGCATGATGATACCTGTCATGGTCATCCTGCTCGGTGCGGCCATCGCAAGACTTGCGATCCAGGACCTCAAGACAGCCCTTCTTCTTGCGCTTGCCAGGCTCCTCATCGGGATCGTTGCGGGTCTGGCAACCGTTGCAATTCTTGGTGTTACCGGCATCACTGCCGGCAGCATGTTCCTGATGGCAGCCATGCCGTCGGCCATCGTCACGTATGTTTTTGCCGAACGCTACGGCCGGGAGCCTGAGAAGGTTGCCGGGCTGATTGTCGCGTCGACCCTGATGACCTTTGCCGCGCTGCCCGGCCTGTTGTGGCTCGGGCTCAGCATCGCCGCACAAGATGCCACGCTGAATGAAATCTTGCCGGCCCTTCTTTCCAATCTGTGACGCGGCAAATGACATCAAATGCCCCTATGGCATCGGAACGTCGTTGACATATTTTGGAACGCTGTAGCCTCTCTGGACTGCAGGTCGCTCCGCAATCCGGACATACCAGTCCCTGACGTTCGGAAATTCGTTCAGGTCGATTTCCTGCCATTCGAAACGCGAGATCCAGGGCCAGCAGGCCATGTCTGTAATCGAATATTCGCCAACCCCGTCACCGGCAATGAAATCACGCCCTTCCAGACGCGTGTTTAGAACCTTGTAAAGCCGGCGCCCCTCACTGGAATACCGCTCCTCGCCATAGACCGACTTGCCCTTGTTGTACTTCACGAAATGATGGACCTGACCGAGCATCGGCCCAAGCCCACCCATCTGCCACATCAACCATTCGATGGCCGGCCAGCGCGCGGCTCCTTCCGGGAGAAACCGGTCGTATTTTTCGGCGAGGTAAAGCATGATCGCGCCGGTTTCCATCATGGTGACACCGGTTTCACGGTCGACAATCGCCGGTATGCGATTGTTCGGTGAGATTTTCAGAAACTCCGGCTCATGCTGTTCCCCTTTGGAAATGTCGACGGCATGCGCTGTGTAATCGACGCCGAGCTCTTCCAGAAGGATCGAAACCTTCCGCCCATTCGGGGTTGTCCAGGTGTATAGATCAATCACGTGAGTTGCCTTTCAATCTTGAAACTCCGGAACCGGCCGGACGCTCGAACTAGTCCACGTCTTCAGGCAGGAAAGTTGCGCGAACGGATTTCAGATGCGCCCGCATGGCAGCTTTCGCTCCAGCCGAATCGCGTCGCTCAAGCGCCCTGACGATTGCTTCATGCTCGGCGAAGGAGTGATAGTCGGCCGGCGGACCGCCTTCGGGAACATCGAGGCGCTCCCAGACCACCGAGACCCGAACCTTGTTCACCAGCCAATGCAACTCACTCAGCAGCGTGTTCCCGGCCGCCTCTGCGATTTCGGTATGAAATGCGAAATCAAGTTCTTCATATGAGGACCAGGACGTAGCCGCCCTCATTTGCTGTGTCAGGTCCTTCAAATGATTCAAGTGCCGGGGCGTGGCATGAATGGCAGCCATGGCCGTCAGTTCCGGCTCAAGCACAAACCGTGCGGTCATCGCCTGATGCGGACTCGTCCGGTCCGCCAGAAAAGTCCAGCTTTCTGAAGACGCTCCGGCCACGGCAATCGCCTCGCCAAGAAACGTTCCCTTGCCGACCTTCCTGTGAATGGCACCTTCCGCCTCCAGAACGGTCAAGGCTTTTCGCAGCACTCCGCGTGACATTCCAAGAATGGCGCACAACTCGCGCTCAGGTGGCAAGCGCCCTCCCGGCCGCAGCCCCGATTGATAGAGCCACCCCCTGACCAGTTCAAGGGCGGGCAGTGATGGCATCTCTAATTCCAAAACCAATTTGGTTCACCAATGCTTCTTATTGCGAAACTTCATAGATTTAATCTACACATATCGTGTATTTTAAAACAAGTATCGATTTTTTCTTTACATTCAGATTTTTATCGTGAAACCTAATGGAAAGGAACACCAAATTGGTTAACCAATCCATCGCATCGATACGAGCGTTTATTGTGACCGGATACCAGTCAACGACCTCTGATCGACACAACGAGAACGCGATTGGCTAACCATTCGCAAGTCAGGGAGGGCCGCGTGCAATCACCGGCGAACATGAAAGTTCCATCGAAAATGAAGGCCTGGGTTCTTGGCGACCCGGACGAATTGCGTCTTGTCGACAAGGACGTTCCCCAGCCAGGTCGCGCTGAAGCTCTCGTGCGCATCGACGCGGTGGCAATTTGCGCAACCGATCTGGAGATCCTGACCTACGGCACGCCGGCACTGATTGAGGGGGGACCACCGTTCAACAAGAATTTCACCCCTGGACACGAATATATGGGGACGATTGCCGCCTTGGGGCCTGGTGTCGATGAATTTGATATCGGTGACCGGGTCACGGTTGAAATTCACGCTGGATGCGGCCAGTGCAAGCGTTGCCGGATGGGAATGTACACATCCTGCCATAACTACGGCAAAAACTACGGTGACCAGAACAAGGGCCACCGGGCCAACGGCTTCACCACCAATGGGGGCTTTGCCCAATACGCCGTCAACAACATCAACACGATGATCAAAGTGCCGGACACCATGTCCGACGAAGAGGCCACGCTGGTCGTGACCGCCGGAACATCAATGTACGGATTGACGGAACTTGGCGGTCTGGTAGCCGGTGAAAGTGTGGTCGTGATCGGTCCCGGCCCGATCGGCTTGCTGGCGGTGGCCGTCGCCAAGTCGCTCGGCGCCTCCCCCGTTGTTTTGGTCGGTACGCGCGAAAATCGGAACAGGATCGGATCGGAACTGGGTGCCGATGTGACAATTGACGCACGCAACGAAGATGTCGTTGCCCGTATCAAGGAGCTCACTGGCGGCAAAGGAGCAGATTACGTCGTTGACTGCGCAGGAAGCGAAGCGACCGTCAATCAGGCAATCCACATGACCAACCGTGGTGGCAAGGTTTGCCTCGCAGCCTTCCCGAAGAAGCCGGTCGAGTTCGACCTCGGTTATCTCGCCGTCAACAACATCTATCTTTACGGCATTCGCGGCGAGGGCAAATCGGCAACCCAC